>CAMWQF010000018.1 GCA_947176285.1 uncultured Porphyromonadaceae bacterium | reverse complement strand
AATGGGAAACAACAACTCAGAATAATATCGGTATCGACTTCACATTCTTACACGGGGCACTCAACCTCAGCGCCGACTATTACATAAAGAAGACTACTGACATGCTCACAATCCCCCCAGCACTTGATGTAGCAGGCGAGAACGCAGCGACATGGCTCAATACCGGATCAATGCGAAACAACGGTTGGGAAGTGACAGTCGCATACAACTCTCCAAATTACGGAGATTTCTCCTGGAACGGATCAATCAACATCTCTCAGTATAAGAATAAACTTCTGAAACTTAACAACCGCCAGGAATTCATCGGTGGTGACCAACGTCTTGTGCCAGGTCAGCCTATGGGTATCTACTATGGCTATGTATGCGACGGACTATTCCAGTCGGCAGAACAGGTGGCCGACCACGCAGTGCAACAAGGTGCTGCTCCCGGACGCCTTATGTATCGTGACCTCGACGGCGACGGATACATCACTGACGCAGACCGCTGTTTCATTGGTGATCCTAATCCAGACTTGTCTATGGGTATCAACCTCGCGTTCAAATACAAAGCATTCACACTCGACATGTTCTTCTCTGGCGACTTCGGATTCGACATCCAGAACAGGATGAAGGGACAACTCTACAGTTTCGGACGCGCAAACACCAACACCAACCACGCTGCTGACATCCTCAATGCTTGGACTGCCGAAAATAAAAACACTGATATTCCGGCACTCTCGCTTACTGATGCCAATAACGAGGCTCGATTCTCAACATATTATGTGCAAGACGGATCTTATATGAAGATGAAATACCTCAAACTATCATACACTGTCCCCAAACACATAACTAAGAAATTCGCATGCGAAAATCTCAATGTCTTCGGACAGGTAGAAAACGTCTTCACAATGACTAAATACAAAGGTCTTGATCCCGAAATACTCCCAGGAGAATATGGAGCGATCATAGATAACGGTGCTTACCCGCGTCCAAGATCTTTCTCATTAGGCGTGAATCTTCAATTCTAACCATTCAATCAAGGAAACAATGAAAAATATCAAGTATACAGCCAAGAAAGCTCTTTACGCCTCGGCTATATTTGCCTTCGGAATGGCGGCAACATCTTGCAACGACATGCTCGACACTAAACCGCAAGGTGTATTTACAACCGAACAGATAGGCAACGATGAGGCTCTGGACCTCATGACATCAGCATACGCCTCCATGATATGCCACTATTTTGAAAACAATGAATCCTTTGCCGGACCTATCAATAACTGGGTATTCGACATTCGTTCAGATGATGCTCAGAAAGGTGGAGGCGAACTCGGCTACGAAGTGTATATGCATGAGTTCTCAATCGGCAATGTGCAGAGTGACAACCCCATCCTCAACTTTAAATGGCGCAACAACTATTATTCTATCGCACGTTGCAACACTGCAATCCGCGCCATTAACGCAGCAAACGACCTAAGCGATGAAACACGCAAGGCTTATATAGCTGAGATGAAGACTCTTCGCGCTTACTATTATTTCGATATGTTCCGCATCTTCAAGAAATTCCCTTATTTCGACGAGAATATTCTGGATCCTTCAAGTGTAAGTGCCAGCGAATTCACCCGTGAGCAGATTGCAGGTTTTATCACCGATGACTTGAAGCAGGCGTATAAAGATAATGTTGAGACCCAGAGCGAACCGGGACGTTTCAACCGATACGTGGCCGCCGCAGTACTCGCACGCGTGGCTCTTTTCCTCAACGACTATGCCACAGCCGAGACATACGCTGACTATGTTATCAAGAGCGATAAATACTCCCTCTATCCCAACTTCCTCGATATGTCGAAGCCGGAAATGAACAATCAGTATGAATCCGTCATGGCAGTACAGTTCTCTTCAGCTAACTCTCCGGATCAGTATAATTTCAGCAACTGCCTCAACTGTACGATATCGGAAGGCAACCTCTACGGTAACGGAGATGATTTCTATCTTGGTTCACAGGACCTCGTCAACGCTTTCCGTACCGATGAGAACGGCCTCCCTTATCTCGACAGTTCCAAGGCTCCCTCTCAAAACCTCGACAAGGCAGATTATCCGGGCAATATTGACCCTCGTGTCGATTTCACTTTCGGACGTATCGGAATGCCATGGCGTGGCTACACCTACAACGAGAACTGGTGTCGAAATCTTAACAATTATAGCCAATACTCAGGCAAGAAACCTTATCCGTCTCCGGATTCTCCATACGTGAAGCCCGGTATTGTACCTTGGGGTGCAAGTTCTCTCAACTACATAATCGTCCGCTACGCTGATGTGCTCCTGATGAAGGCTGAGGCACTCATCGAACAGAACAAGAATCTTGACGAAGCCCGCACATTGATCAATCAAGTTCGTGCAAAAGCAGCCCGTTCGGTTGATCCTTTCTACACGCCTGTTGATGTAGATCCAATGGTGGCAAATTACCTTGTTAGTGAATACGGAGCACAAGGTTGGGATCAAAATTATGCTCGTAAGGCAGTCCGCATGGAACGCCGTCTTGAACTCGCTATGGAAGGACTACGCTGGTTCGACCTCGTGCGCTGGGGAGATGCTGTGAATGTCGTTAACGAATACTACGCAAAGGAAAAGTCTCTCTTCCATTATCTCGATAACGCACACCTCAATGAAGCTGACATATTCTGCCCAATACCTCTCAACCAAGCAGACAACGCTGGCGACCTCTATAAGTAATTATAGTTTAAAAGTTTAACAGTTTATAAGTTTAAAACTTACTACAAATGAAACTCACAAAATCAACATACTCCATGGCAGCAGGCTTAGTCCTGCTGCTGACCGGATGCTCGGAATATACTCCTAACGGATATACCGAAGGACCGATACTCCCGACGGTATCATCAATAAGTTATTCCCAGATTGGAGCATCCAATAAAAATATAAGTATTTCATGGACTCTTCCATCCGACAAGGACATGACAGGATGTTCACTTTACTGTGATGGAACTGAGATTCAGACTTTCGGTATCAATTCTGATCTCAATTACAGTTATGACGTTTATGGAGTGCCTCTGGGGCGTGAAGTGGTCTATACTGTTAAGGTAAAGTATACCGACAATCGTCTTTCCACTGGAAAGTCAATAGTCATCAATCTCCCTGCTGACACCTCAACTAAAATAAGGCTTTATTTGCTTCCTGACGATGCCCCCACAGCCGCCGACCTAAGCGATGACGATGAAAAAGCCGCTGCTGCCTGGTTTGCTCAGCAGCCGGATGTAAAATTCATTCATCCTTCTGAAATTGCAAATTGTGATCCCAAGACATATTCCGTAATGTGGATTGAGATCGACCGCGTCGGTCTTCCACACGGATGGGAAAACCTCCCCGGCAACATAGCAGCTGAATCCACAATCACTGCTCTCCGTCAATATTTAGCCAACGGAGGTAACCTTTATCTCTCCAATATGGCAACCCAACTAACCGTACCTCTCGGTATTGTCCCGGATAACATGGCTCCGACAGTGTTCGGTAATGGAGAAGGAGGTTCCGGTGACGACGTATGGGTGATCAACCCTTACCTTGGATGGGATTTCCGAAACGGATCAGATCAGGGGTTCTACGACCGTACTCTACATGAGATATATAAAGGTCTTACGCTCGAGGATCCTAACAATTACGGCTATGCTAATCTCCCGCTAATAGGTCCCGGACATAGAGAAGACCACAACTGCATGTGGGACTGCAACCTCTACGGACGCGGAGACCAACGCGACGTAATCAAGAACTTCGAAGTGACCACCAACTCTCTCGTTCTCGCAACATGGGGACACGTACGAGATCACTGCGTAGCAGGTCTCGTGGATTTCAATCCTAATGCAGAACATGGTCGTTGCGTGGCTATGGGTCTCGCCGCTTACGAATGGAACCAGAATTCCGGAACGAACCCCTATCAGCACAATGTTGAGCAGTTGACCAAGAATATTCTTGATTATCTGAAATAAAATTCCTAATTTTGTGGGGTGACGTGCTTTTCAATATTTTTCAGCACGTCACCCGTTTTTATATCATTATCTTATGAATCTAATCAAACGAATAACTTTCCTATCCGCGCTCCCCTTCGCTTTGGCTACACATGCTGACCTGGTAGCTCACTTCTCAATGGACGTGAAAGACGGAAAAATTGAAGAGACTGTATGCGGCGATAAATTCGCTGTCGAAGGCAATTTCTCTCCTGAAAATCTACCGGGAGCCATAGGGGATGCTCTCCGCTTCGACGGCTACACATCACATGTCAAAGCCTATCTCGGAAACATTATACCGACTGAAACTAAGACTATGACAGTTTCTATCTGGGTTGCCACACCATCCTATCCAATTATCCAGATCGACACAGACACTAAAGAAAAGACCCCGATCGTCACCTGTCTCGACAAGGACAGAAAAACGGGATTCGGCTTCTATCTCGGATTTAACGGAAAATACACTTTCGAAACATACATTGGGGGATGGCCCCTCAGTGTCGAGGCTGACTCCCCACTGGCAACGTATCAATGGAACAACCTCGTGGCTGTAATAGACTGCGATGCCCGCTCCACCAAACTCTACTGCAACGGAGTGGAAGTTGGATCGGGAAAAGCGTCGGGATCATTAAGTTTCGCTGGCGGTGACTTCTATATGGGTCAGGGTACGGAGTCCCGAATGTCAGGACCCTTCCAGTTAATGTCGTTCAACGGTCTGATCGACGACATCTCAGTCTGGAATGAGGCAAAAAGCCAGGAGGAAATCATAACATGGAAACCTGAGAACGAAGCTAATCTCGACATTCCTGTTTCCCGGTTTGCTGATCAATTGCTTCGCCCCCGTTTCCACGGCATGCCGGCAGCAGGATGGACAAACGAATGCCACGGCATGACATACTCCGATGGAAGATACCACCTCTTTTTCCAGAAAAATGCTGACGGTCCATATATGGCGCGACTACACTGGGGACACATCTCAAGTGAAAATCTCTATGATTGGCATGAGGAAAAGATTGCCATCGCTCCGGGCGACTGGTATGACATAAAAGGTTGTTGGAGCGGTTGCGTATTCACCGATGATGAAATCACCGGAGGAAAACCAAATATCCTTTACACCGCGGTTGACTATACGAAAGCCATGATAGCACAGGCCTCACCCGAAACCGATGCTTTGGAAAATTGGGTTAAGAGTAAAGCTAATCCAATCATCAATGGTCGCCCCGGTGGTCTTTCAGATGATTTTCGCGACCCCTATTTCTTCAGAAGCGGAAGCAACGCGTACATAATCGTTGGATCCTCAAAAGAGGGAGTAGGCACCACTACCCTTCATCGTTTTGACCCTATCGCTAAGACATGGAGCAACAATGGTGATCTATTCTTTACCGGATCCAACAAGGCAACGGATGGTTCCTTCTGGGAGATGCCCAATATCACTCCAATGCCAGATGGACGCTGGCTTTTCACAGTAACTCCACTCGGCACATCTCAGGGGGTACGGACTCTATACTGGACAGGGAAGATTGCTGACGACGGGAAGTTTGTCCCTGACGCTAACTCATCCGCACCACGCCTCGTGGAGATGAACTCACGTGAAGGATTCGGACTCCTTTCTCCTACCATCTATAATCATGACGGGAAAACTATAGTGCTTGGCATTGTTCCCGACAAACTCCCAGGTATTGACAACTGGCGACTCGGCTGGGCACACTGCTACTCCCTCCCTCGCGAATGGAGCCTTGCTGATGACGGGAGTCTGATCCAAAAACCGTTTGAAGGCCTAAAGGGTTTACGCAGCGAAACCATGTATTCAAAGGAATCGTTTGATCTTGAAGGTACGGAAGACTTGTCTCCTGTTTTAGGTCGTTCGGTAGAGATCTCCGGAACATTTGAAATAGGCTCTTCACAGTTTGGTTTCAACATATTCAAGTCTTCTACGGGAGAAGGAAAAATCTACTACAATCCCTCATCAGGGGAAATCATAGCAGACTTCAGCGGCATGGAACGCCTACAGAATGATAACGGAGTCTACGATGGCATCTATCGCTGCCCGCTCCCCGAAAGACTGACCAACGGAGATCATCTGAAAATCAACATCTTCATCGACCACTCTATCCTCGACATTTTCGTCAACGACCGCTGGGCAACATCTATCCGTGTATTCCCTACTGCTGCTGACGCTAACGGGATTGAAGCCTTCGCCGACTCCACTATCAGGGTCCGCGAACTCAAAGCATGGACCCTTGATGCCGCCAACAGCAATGCTGTAGAAACTGTATTTAGCAAACAATCAGGAAATGACAATGTATACAACCTCTATGGAATGAGACTATCCTCGACAGACAACCTTCCCGCAGGCATTTATATCTCTAACGGCAAGAAAATCCTCATCAAAAAATAAATTTTGAGCCCAACTCATAAATTTGAGATAGGTTCTAAATCAATATTCTCTTCCGCAAGTTCTGCTTTTATTATTCCACTATAAAAAATTCATATCAAAACCATCACTTTAAGAGAGGTTGTCTAATAATAAAATATAGACTGCCTCTTATTTTTTGCATTATCATTTGGAAATAACAGAAAAAATCTATATTTTTGCAGAATAATAATATTAAGTTTATTTATAGTTAAGCCCTATATTTACATTTAACCATAATCAAAGTTATATTTATGAGAGAGAATTTGTCCCCTGCTGAGATTGTTCGTTCTCTTGGAAGAAGATTCCGCGACTACCGTATGCGCCTCAACATGACGCAGCAGGAAGTGGCAAATTGGACCGCCCTAAGTGTTCCTACCATCTACAAGTTTGAGTCAGGGAAAATGACAGATATGTCGTTAGCTTCACTGCTAAAACTTCTCAGAGCAATAGGGATGGATGAGAACTGGGACACACTTCTTCCAGAACTCCCAGAATCACCATACCTCTACAAAGAAGACAAAAAACGCCAACGTATAAGACATCATAAAAAATGAAATATCTAAAAGTATCTTTGTGGGGAAATGAATTAGGCCGTCTGGTATGGAATCCTGCAAAAAGAGTCACATATTTTGTTTTTAATCCGAAACAAAATAATCGACCAGATGTAGCGCCTATTATGTATCCTGTCGGCACCTGGAATGAGTCACTGCCAATATACGGAGATTCTCGCCGTATATACCATGGTCTTCCCCCTTTTATCGCCGACTCGCTTCCTGACTCTTGGGGAAATAGACTTTTTGACAAATGGGCTAAGCAAAACCATATATCAAGAAACCAAATTACCCCGCTATTCAAACTTATGTTTATCGGTAAGCGATCTATGGGTGCGCTTGAATTCGAACCGGCAGCCCTCGAACTCGAACATCACGACAAAGTCGACATTAACAGCCTATACAATCTATCTCTTCAGATACTTGAGGAAAAAGAAAACATCGAACCCGGAACTCTTGAAGAGATTACTATGCAATCACTTATTGCAGTTGGCACCTCGGCTGGCGGAAGGCAGATGAAAGCAATTGTCGCAATGAATCCTATAACAAAGGAAATTCGGTCAGGACAAATTAATGGTTTGGAAGGATATGAATATTATATTATAAAGTTTCGCGATAAGGATGTGCCCACTACCGAAGTAGAGATGGCATTTTATGATATGGCCGTAGCAAGTGGAATCAACATGGAAGAATGCATGATAATTACTGTTGAGGGGATCCCTCACTTCATGACACGCCGTTTCGATAGGAATGATGGAGAGAAAGTCCATATGCAGACATTAGCCGCCATAAATCCAGAGGCTGACTCATACGAGGAACTTTTATTCACTTGTCGTAGACTTGGCTTATCAGATCATGAAATATTAGAAGTCTATCGCCGTTTAGTATTCAATGTCTTGGGGAATAACACCGACGATCATAACAAGAACTTTTCCTTTCTGTTGGAAAAAGGTGGCAAATGGAGACTTTCGCCTGCCTACGATATGACTTTCATCTTTAATCGATATGGTTCTGGTCCTGAGACAAGCCATTGTTTGTCGCTATATGGTAAAACTGACGACATATCTCCCGAAGATCTGCTTGATTTTGCAAAAGAGCACAATATTAGAGGAGCGTCGGGAATAATTTCAAAAGTGGCGGAATCATTATCTTCCTATCCTCAGATTGCAGAGAAATATAATATCCCAAATAAATGGAACCATATTATCTATAAGACACTCCAAGAAAACTTAATAAAATTTGGATTTGAGAAGAAAACCGAAAAGATTGAAAAACTTACCGACTCTAAAGGTAGACTTTTCAGTAACATTTCTATTTCCTCAAACACAAAGGGTTATATCGAAGTTCATGCAACCATAGATGGGAATCCAAGGAAAAGAGTCATCAAGCCTAATTCAGAAATTTACACTTCTCTACAAGCCTTTGAACTTAACAAACTCAACAAAGAAGAATCTATAAGCCTTATGGAAGCATTATTTTAACAACTATTATAATGAGTAAAGAATGAGCAACTACTCACCTATCACACTAAGCGTTCTCCATGACTAAGCGAAGCGTTTATCCTACGTGTGCAATACGTATGAACTCATCAAAGACAAGTGTCATAGGTGAGTAGTTGCCAGGCTTTATTTATTGAGATTCTCAAGGAAGTTGACTTCCACGATGCGGAGCTCGCCGCCGGTCTTGTCGCCATCTTTTGCCTTGAATAGGTCGAGTTCTCCGGCTGCCGGTTCCACTACTTCCACTATCTGCCCGAATGCATCGCTGTCGGCAGTAGACCCTTTCAGACGTATAGTTATGTCGCGCGCCCTTACAGGACGTGTCTTCAGATGCACATAGCCGAGCGACCGGTCTGTATCCCCGCTCCAAATCATCTCGTCTCCGGCAAAAATCTCGAGCGGATACGACCGTTGGCGCCATCCTGTCAGTTTGATGTTGATCTCATCTATCTCCGCAGCACGCTCCAGTTCATATTTTATCCAAGCAGTCTCAAGGCGACCATCGTTGCGCCATTCACTCAGTTCATTATCATCCCAACTATTGCCTACCGATTCTTGATTAACTCCTGCAGTTGCAGACTTAACTTTGACATCAATCTTCTTGTCATAATATGATGGAGTCGATGGCGTAGCACCGCGATCGTAACGCGGTTTCAGAGCCTGCGCAGGAAAATGCTTGCTGAGCCCATTCTTAACTTCCACCGGAACAGTAGTGAACTCTACAGATTCCTCACCCAATCCTTCAGCCTTGGCTGTCACCTTGACATTGCCGGATTCCGGAGTAGAGCGCACAAGCACGCGTGTGATGCCGCATTCTACAGGAAGGGAAGTCGCAAACGCATAATTATCATCCCCCTGCGCTATGCCCCCTCGCCATTCTGCCGGCCCGGAGAGGGAGAAGTCAATCATATCATTGGCAAGCGGACAACGCTGACCTTTCTCATCCACCACTTCCACTTGCAGGATAGCGATATCTGCACCATCTGCGTATGTGCCTTCCGGACCCTGCATTATCGTCAGCTTTAGATTCTTTGGTTCTCCGGCAGTTGTGTGTGAGAATCTGCTTGTCTCCTTACCGGTCTTATCATAACTGATAGCCTCGATCTTTCCTGGTTCCCACTGTATGCTGTCGAATGTGAAAAGGAATTCATATTCACGCTTTGGAGTGCCTTGCGCCTTTCCATTGACAAAAAGCGCCACGCTGTCGCCCGTAGATACTACATATACAGGCTTCACCACTTCCGGAGCATAATTCCAATGCCCTATGATATAAGTGTCGTCACCTTCCACGTCGACCCAACCGTCCCACATCACCTTATGAGCATAGTAGGCATCCTTTGGAATACGGAGAGGATCCACCACTCCGCTTCGGCGATAGTTTTCCGCCCCTCTGCAATGTGTCTGAGTATCTGAGAATATTATTTTTGCACCGCCGGAATTCACGCGCCGTCCCATACCGGGACGCTCCCTATAGAAATCATACCAGCGGCGTATCATTTCCACTGCAAGTTGATCTTGGTTCTGGTTGTAGGCAGATGCATCTGCATTGCGGTAAAGCGGTCCGTCGCCATGCTTGTGATAGGGATAACTCCAGTCATCCCAGTATTTACGGAGACCCTCGTCGCGGCAGTATTCTGTCTGCACCATCGGATGATGCTCGCTCAGATTGACATAGAGCATCTCTCCTCCATATTCAGCCTCACGAATGTCGAGCATCTCACGCGAACCGATTGCTCGCCCTCCATAAGGATCATATTGGTCGCGAATTTCGCGCATCTCGAGCATATGGTCGCGGGAGATTGATTCGTTGCCGCTTTCGTAGAATATTACACTAGGATGATTACGAAAATAGATGATCATGTCGCGCATCAGTTCCTTACGCTGACCCCATCTGCGGTCGTTGACATCCTTCTCGGAATCTCCTGCCGGAAGCATTTGCATCACTCCTACGCGGTCGCACGATTCGGCATCCTGCTTCCATGCAGTCACATGCATCCAACGAAAGAAGTTGGCATTATGGTCAATAAGCATACCATTGGAATAGTCGCTCATCCATGGCGGAACCGACATCCCGACACCGGGCCACTCATTGCTTGTGCGCTGTGCATAACCCTTCATCTGGAGCACTCTGTCGTTGAGCCATATCTTGCCGTCACCAAAACGTGTCTTCCGGAATCCCGTACGCGTGGTCACTTCATCCGCAGTCTTTCCATCTACTGTCAGACGTGTCTTAACATCATATAGATATCCATATCCCCAACTCCAGAAATTCAGTCCGGTCAATGTGTCGGAAGCAGAAAGAGTGACAGTCTCTCCGGGCATTACTTTCACAGGAGCGCTGCTGAAATTGCCCACAGTTTTTCCATCCGCATCAATCACTTCTACTTCATAACCCACATTCACAGGTTTCTTAGACTCATTTTTCACCTCGCTCTCAGCATTGATCACAGCCTTACGGCTAGCCACATCAATGTCTGTGGCATAGATATAAGTGCCGGTAGTGCCTAGATTGCTGTATAAGGGAAGTGTCTGATATACATGGTCTGTGGTATGAAGCCACACATTTTTAGGGATACCTCCATAGTTAGCGTTGAAGTTCTTATCGTTCCATTGATAGCGTTGGTTTGTCTCACGCTCATGGTAAGTCCAGCTGTTGTCTATCCTCACGGCAAGCACATTATCCCCGCCATAATTTATGTAAGGAGTAAGGTCGAAACCTACTGCCATTACTCCATTCTCATGATATCCGAGCGGATGCCCGTTGAGGTAGAAATCTGCCCCCATGCGCACACCCTCAAACTCCACGAACACTTTCTGCCCTTTTGCCTCCTTGGGCATCTTGAAATGCTTCCGATACCATACTACGGTATCAGTCAATTCTGCAATTGGCACTTTAAAGGCCTCGTCCTCATTAAAGGCTCGTGGAAGTGTCACGTTTTTCCATCCCTTATCATCATGGACCTTAAGGTCAGCCCCCTTGATATCCCCAACTTTCAGCAGCCAGTCGCTATTGAAGTTATACTTCTCGCGAGGAGCAGCCCACAATCCGGATACTGCCGACATAAACGACACCGCAGCGAGCAATAAAATCTTTTTCATAATGTTAGTATTTAAGTTTCTCCAACGAAACTTAAGGTTATAGGTTTATTCGGTTTTAGGATGCAAATATAATGCTTTTCTGCCTAATCACCAAATTTGTTGCTTGTAGAGTCGGATTTTGACAAGACAACAAGGGATCACGGAGAATTTGCGGGGTGTTAGTGGCGTAGTGAGAGTTCGGATTCAAGGTCGGAAAGTGAGACGCCCATCTGGCGGCAGAGTACGAGAAGGTGGAAAAGGAGGTCGCCGGCTTCGTAGATAAAGCGGGATCGGTTGCCGTCTACTGCTTCTATGATGGTCTCCGCAGCCTCTTCCCCCACTTTCTTGGATATAGCCTTTACCCCTTTTATGAAGAGTCGTGTTGTGTAGGAATTCTCCGGCATCTCCTCCTTGCGATTTGCCACAATCTGCTCAAGTCTGCGGATGAAGCCTTCAGAATCAGGCGTGTCGAAGCATGCAGTCGTGCCGCGATGGCATGTAGGACCAATAGGATTCGCTTTCACAAGAAGCGCGTCAGAATCGCAGTCGGGATACATTTCCACCAACTCAAGATAATGCCCGGAGGTCTCACCTTTTGTCCACAACTGCCCGCGTGTGCGCGACCAAAATGTGACGTGTCCCGTCTCAACAGTTCGCTCGAAAGCCTCCCTGTTCATATATCCAAGCATCAATACCTTAAGCGTCACAGCATCCTGAACTATGACAGGAAGCAGAGAATCCGCAAGTTTTGAAAAATTAAAATCATCAAATTCCATATCAATGAATTATGAATTATAAATATGATTTGCTTGAGCTTGGGCGAAGCCAATTATGCATTATTATAGTGCCACTTTTATATTTTTATCGGAGAGTTGGCGTTTCAAGTCGCGGATCGATATTTCCCCATAATGGAATATAGACGCCGCCAATGCCGCATCGGCTCGCCCTTCTGTGAGAACCCTGACGATATCATCCACACTCCCTGCTCCTCCCGACGCAATGATAGGCACACTGACCTCCTCACTCAGACGAGCGAATGCTTCGCAAGGATATCCTTGGCGAGTACCATCATGATTCATTGATGTAAACAGAATCTCACCGGCACCACGACTCTCTGCCTCACGTGCCCATGAAAACAATTCAAGATCTGTTGATCGGCGTCCGCCATGAGTAGTGACATGCCATATCCCGTCCTCTTCAAGACGGGCATCTATGGCAATTACGACAAATTGACGCCCATAGCGGGTGGCTATGCGGTCTATAAGAGCAGGGTCAGCCACTGCCGCAGTGTTGAGTGTGATTTTATCCGCTCCGGCGTTGAGCAGACGCGATGCGTCATCAAGTGAAGATATACCTCCACCTACAGTGAACGGGATATTGATTTCATGTGAAATCTGCTCCACCAACGAGGTAAAGGTACGTCTCCCTTCAGCCGAGGCACTGATATCGAGATATACCAGCTCATCCGCTCCCTCGCGGGCATAGAATTTTCCAAGTTCTACCGGAGAACCCACATCACGCAACTGCTCGAAATTGATACCCTTCACAGTGCGACCGTCCTTCACATCGAGGCAGGGTATTATGCGTTTTGCAACCATTCTTGAATAAATTTCAGTGGAATTTTATTTTCATATATCGCCTTCCCTACTATTACGCGGTGCAGCCCCGCCATGTCGAGATCCAAAATATCCTGTGGGCTCCCAATACCGCCGGAGACTGTAAAAATCACATCAGGATATTTCTTCTGAAGCCCGACATAAAGAGAGGTGGCAGGACCTGTAAGCATACCATCTCGCGATATTTCCGTCACTATTGCCTGTGAAAGTCCGTAAGAGAGAAACAAATCGACAAGATCTTCTACACTCTTTTCATCCGTTTCAAGCCATCCGTGAGTGGCAATCTTCCCGTTGGAGATGTCGGCACCGAGCACCATCTTGTCTGCACCGAACTCCTCCAGCCACCCGGCAAATAATTCAGGCTGACGCGCAGCTACGCTTCCGACAACGGCATAACTTGCACCGGCAGAAAAAATATCTTCCAACGTCGGTTTGGACTTTATGCCTCCCCCCCACTCTATCTCAAGCCCATCAATTCCCGCCAATTTCTCAAGGACCTGGAGATTGACCGGACTTGAGGCCTTGGCACCGTCAAGGTCAACCACATGCAAGCGTCTCACCCCGATATCTGCATATCGGCGCGCCATGTCGAGAGGAGAGTAATCATAGGTCGTCTTCCGGTTATAGTCTCCTTGCGAAAGGCGTACGCACTTGCCATCTATAATGTCAATGGCGGGTATTATCTCTATCTTGCTCATAACTCAATGAAGTTTTTGATGATACGCTCCCCTACGGCACCGCTCTTTTCCGGATGGAACTGCACTCCATAGAAGTTCTCATACTTTAGAGCCGCGCTAAACATCTCCCCTTGTCTTGCTGTGGCAATCGTGTCCGGACAAAGTCCTGCATAATATGAATGCACGAAGTAGACAAAAGCCCCCGAATCAATTCCCCTGAATAGTTTGCTCTCAAGGTTTGAGAGATTGTTCCAGCCCGTATGCGGCACTTTAAGATCAGGGGCTGCGACAAATTTCTTTACAAAGGCATCGAAGATACCCATACACTCCACATCCCCTTCTTCAGAATGCCGGCACATTATCTGCATCCCTACACATATACCCAGCACAGGCTTCCTAAGGCGCAGTAAAGAAGGCACCAGACCGGTTTCACGCAAGTTTGCCATGGCTTCCGATGCATTGCCTACACCGGGGAGGATCACGTGGGTGGCGTCACGAATTTCTTCCGGATCTGCAGTTAGTCGAAACTCTGCACCAAGACGATAAAGAGCGTTCTCTACCGACCGCAGATTCCCTGTCTTATAATCAATAATTGCAATCATAAGAGTCCTTTGCTTGAGGGTAATTGACTTGAAAATACATCTCTGCTGACCGCCATCTTAAGAGCACGCGCAAAAGCCTTGAATACCCCCTCGATAAGATGATGATTGTTTTCGCCTCGGGCTGTGACATGCAGGTTACAGCGCATTTCGTTAGAAAGGGTCTTGAAAAAGTGCTTATACATTTCTGTAGGTGTGTCGCCTACATATTCACGTGTGAACGGAACATCCCAGATGAATTCTGCACGTCCGCCAAAGTCAAGCAGCACAGTCGCGGAACATTCATCCATCGGCAAGGAGAATCCATAACGCCCAATGCCAACCTTATCACCCAACGCCTTGGATATCAACTGACCAAGAACAATAGCGACATCCTCCATGGTATGATGCTCGTCAACCTTAAGGTCTCCTTCGGCTTCTATGAGCAGTGAGCATCCGCTATGGTGAGGAATCTGCTCCAGCATGTGGTCAAAGAATTTCAAGCCTGTTGAGATTGCGGTACGCCCCTTGCCGTCCAAGTCTATTTCTGCCCGTATAGATGTCTCGCGTGTGATGCGCTCTATACTTGCACTCCGGGAAGATGCACGAAGCCATTCATTGATTTCAGCCCAGGAGTCAGTGATGAGTTCGCAATTGTCAGCCTCACTACCTTTTGGCTGAAGCAGGATTGCCTTGGCACCAAGGTTCTTGGCAAGCTGCACATCGGTAAGGCGGTCGCCAATCACTACGCTTTCACTCAAATCATAGGCGTCATTATTGATATATTTGCCAAACATCCCAATCCCCGGTTTACGATTAGGTGAATTCTCTTCCGGCAGGGATGGGTCGATAAGGATATCAGCAAACTCCACCCCCTCCCCACGCAGGGTCTGAAGCATCAGATTGTGCGGAGGCAAAAAGGTGTCTTCAGGAAAAGAATCAGTGCCGAGCCCATCCTGATTGGATGCCATTATCAGTTCATACTCTCCAAGTCGCGCTATATCGGCAAGTGCAGTGATGACACCGGGGACAAACCGGAATTTCTCAAGCGAGTCAATCTGGTAATCCACAGGAGGCTCCACAAGTATAGTGCCGTCCCGGTCAACAATCAGAAGTTTTTTCTTCATATTCTTTCAATGTAGTTATCAATCGTTGATTCTCTTCAGGCGTACCCACTGTCATACGGAGACACCCTTTGCACAGCACCACCTTATCGCGATTGCGCACTATAATTTTCTTGCCGATCAGATAGTCATATAAGGCGTTGGCATCTCTCACCTTTACAAGCAGAAAGTTGGCATCTGATGGATATACACTTTCCACGAAAGGTAGGTCAGCAAGAGATTCGGCAAGCTTCCGTCGCTCCTTTTTAATTATTCTTATATGTTCTGCCACAGGTTCGGATAGCAATCGCTCCGCTATAGCAGATGTGGCGACATTGATATTGTAAGGATACTTCACCCTATTCATATAGCCGATTATTTCAGCGGAAGCAAACGCAAGTCCACACCGCAACCCTGCCATTCCCCATGCCTTGGATAGGGTCTGAAGCACCACCAGATTCGGGTATTCTGAAAGAACAGGCAACATTCCGGGCTCATCGGAGAAATCGATATATGCTTCGTCTACCACAACAATGCCGGGAAATCCCCTCACCACTCGCTCTATCTCCTCGCGTGGAAATGCGTTGCCTGTCGGATTGTTTGGCGAGCATATGAAAAGAAGCCGGGAATCAGAATCGGCTGCTTCGAGAAGCCTGTCGACAGGAAGAGAGAAATCGTCGTTGAGAAGCACCTTGCGCATCTTGACATCGTTGGTATCTGCAGCCACTTCATACATGCCGTAACTCGGAGATATTGAAATGGCATTGCTTCTGCCGGGCTGACAGAATATGCGAAACAGCAGGTCGATAGCCTCATCACTGCCATTGCCTATGAATATATTTTCCATCTCCACCCTTTTTATGGGTGAAAGGAGACTTTTCAGCCGCTTCTGATGGGGATCCGGATATCGGTTATAGCCGTTGTCATAAGGAGATTCATTGGCATCAAGGAATATCCCGAGTTCCCCCTCATATTCATCGCGGGCAGTGGAATATGGCTGGAGAGAACGTATATTTGGACGTATTAAATCTGTTATTTGCATTGCATTCTGATTTTTACGGCTTGGGCATGGGCTTCGAGACCCTCGGCATCAGCCATGGTGGTTATTGTGTCTGCAAGACGGGCAAGCCCCTCTTGAGTAAGGTACTGTATCGTGGTTTTCCGCATATAACTGTCAATGTTGACCCCACTGCAACTGTGTGCCCATCCTGAAGTAGGAAGCGTATGGTTGGTGCCGGAAGCATAATCGCCCGCGCTTTCCGGTGAATAGTTGCCAATGAAGACACTTCCGGCGGCTGTGATGCCATCTGCTGCCTGCATGGCATCGTGGAGGGATATTATCAAATGCTCTGCTCCATAAAGATTCGCAAAGGCAATCATATCATTGCGCTCAGGAAGAACTACAATACGTGAATTTTCAAGCGAGCGGCTCACGTATTCTGCACGATGCAACGTAGAGGCTTGAAATTCAATCGCCTCCCTGATTTTCTCGGCAAGTTGCATGGAATAGCACACCACTATGCCTTGAGAATCTGCTCCATGCTCGCATTGTGAAAGGATATCGGAAGCTACAAATTCAGGAACAGCAGTATCATCGGCAAGAATCATCACCTCAGATGGGCCCGCAGGCATGTCAATGGAGACCTTACGACCTCCCACCTGTTGCTTGGCTGAGGTGACAAACCTGTTGCCGGGTCCAAATATCTTGTCAACCGGACGGATGCTTTCAGTGCCGTATGCCAAAGCGGAGATTGCCTGTGCCCCTCCGATTTTATAGACCTCGTCTACTCCGCATACACGTGCGGCATAAAGCACTGCCGGAGCCACTTTCCCCTCTTTGTCGCATGGTGTTGTCATTACTACTCGTCGACATCCCGCTATCCTTGCCGGAATAGCAAGCATCAGCACTGTGGAGAAGAGCGGTGCGGTGCCTCCGGGGATGTAAATACCCACATTTTGTATTGCAACCGGCTTTTGGATACATGTCACACCCGGCATAGTCTCCACGCATACTTCAGAAGGAAGTTGGGCTTGGTGAAACGCAGAGATATTGTCAGCGGCTGTGCGAATTGCGGCTTTCAAAGAGTCAGATACCGCTGCTTCCGCCTCTGCAAATTCAGTCTCAGACACAGCTAAATCGTATGGTATAGCCAAACCGTCGATTTCTGCAGCGAGTTGCATCAATGCTTCGTCGCCTCCGGTGCGGACACGCTCAATGATATTGCTGACAATCCTGTCGACTTCAGCACTTTCCTCTGCTTTAGCCCTTCGGCAAAGATCGGCCCATTGCGATGGATCCGGATTATTATATATTTTCATATTACAAGTTTCGCTTGATAATTTCATATTGATTTCAATCACTTAGCGCACATCTCTGCTTCTCCCCCTTCTGGGGGCGGGGGCATCATAATATTATTTTATCAACTGATAATACAAGTATTCCTTCAGCACCAATAGCCTTCAACTGGCGCACCTTATCCCACAATTGGGATGATTCCACCACAGAATGCAGCGAATGCCAACCTGGAGTAGCAAGCGGCAATACTGTCGGGGAGCGCATGGCTGGGAGAATCTCAATGGCTTTTTCAAGACTTTCTGTAGGAATATTCATCAGCATATATTTCATGCCGCGGCTTATCCTGTCGCTTTCAATGCGGAACTCTATTTCATCAAGCAATTCGCGGTCGGAATCAGATAGAGAGGGATTCGCAATCAGCACAGCCTGCGATTCCATCACCACTTCCACTTCCTTAAGTCCATTGGAAATTAGTGTACCGCCTGAGGAAACGATGTCGAAGATAGCATCTGCCATTCCGGCTGACGGGGTGATTTCCACAGAACCGGATATCACCACCGGGAGTATATCGATACCAAGTCCGTCGAAATAGCGTCGCAAGATGCGAGGATATGAGGTCGCGATACGCTTCCCTCGGAAATATTCAGGACCGGAGTATTCTTCACGCTTAGGAATAGCAAGGGAAAGACGGCAAGCTCCGAAACCGAGAGGACGTACAATATCGACTTTTGCGCCTTTTTCCTCCACCTCATTAAGTCCCACAATGCCAAGTTGTGCCGAGTTTTCAGCTACAAGACCCGGAATATCGTCATCGCGCACATTGAGGATCTCTATAGGGAAATTTATAGCTTTCGAGAGATACTTTCGTTTGGCGGTATCAATTTCAATACCGACTCGGCTGAGAAGCCCTACCGACTCCTCCCCCAGACGCCCTTTGTTTTGAATAGCAATTCTTAGCATAATAAAAAAATTAAACCTCAGAGTGGGAAAATCCCCCGGCTCTGAGGCTTTGTATGTTGATTTATAATTATTTCTTTTTTATAAAATGCACAGCCACCTCACCGCCATTTGCAAACGTGGTGATGGTGATGATGGATATTCTTGCAGATACACTTCATATAAAAAAGGTGTTGAAATCGGTTCGACGCCCGCAAAGTTACAAACTATTTTTATATCTGCCAAATATTAGCGACATATTTTGTTATTTTTGTGTTATTTTACTAAATTTGCAACAGAAATCAAGTGTTGAATCAGAATTTGTTATGATCAAGACCATATACATCTATCATGATTGCTTCGTGGTTAAGGCACCCGAGGCTGTATTTGTTTTCGATTTCTGGAAAGATC
>CAMWQF010000017.1 GCA_947176285.1 uncultured Porphyromonadaceae bacterium | reverse complement strand
ATAAAGATAAAGGATTCAAAGTCGTAGCCATTGCTCGCGAACAAGCAAACTGCAAAGCCATGAACGAAGCAATGCAGATAGATGGCTATCCCTGGGAAAGTTTTGTAGACCTTAATGACCAAGACAAAGTATGGCGCATTAACAGAGCGGGCAATAGCGGAGGAAAGATTATACTTGTCAACTCTGACGGCATAATAGTAGGCACCGACATGCCAATCCAAGAGATAAAAGAGTTTCTCGAAAAGACTTACGGAGAATAAGAGTCCGTAAACAAGCAGAACACCTTATCTTATCCTGACCGGAATTTGAAATAATGATGTAGCATGCGCTCTCTAAATGCCATGCTACACCATTTTTTTTGCATTGGATATTGCGATAATCGAAAATATTAATTAATTTTGCAGTGTAAAAAATGAGTCGCCCCTCAAGGGACACAAAACCTACAGCTATATGAGCAATACTCTACCGCCTATCAAGGTATTCGCAGGGACAAAGAGCCATTATCTTGGCGAAGGAATCTGCAAAGATCTGGGCATTGAACTCGGAAAGATGAACATCGAGCATTTTGCCGATGGAGAATTTGAAGTATGCTTTGACGAATCCATTCGTGGTGCCGAAGTATATCTGGTGCAGTCTACATTTCCGAACTCCGACAATTTGATGGAACTACTCCTGATGATTGATGCTGCTAAAAGAGCTTCAGCGGCAAGTATCAATGCCGTGATTCCCTATTTCGGGTGGGCACGTCAGGACAGAAAAGACAAACCAAGAGTATCGATTGCAGCCAAGCTCGTTGCAGATCTTCTGAGCGTTGCCGGAATCGACCGACTATTGACAATGGACCTTCATGCCGACCAAATTCAGGGATTCTTCAATGTGCCTGTCGACCATCTCTATGCTTCTTCGGTATTTATCCCTTACATCGAAAGCCTGCATCTTGAGAACATGGTCATTGCGTCTCCTGACGTTGGTGGAGCAAAAAGAGCCAATTCCTATGCAAAATACTTCGACGTTCCCCTCGTGCTCTGCCATAAGCAGCGCGCTAAAGCAAATGTCGTGGCTAAAATGCAGGTAATTGGAGATGTGAAAGGTAAGAATGTAGTGCTTGTAGACGACATTGCTGACACTGCCGGAACAATCACTAAGGCTGCCGACCTAATGCTAAAAGAAGGAGCAAATTCGGTGCGTGCTCTTATCACACATCCGGTAATGAGTGACCCTGCCACCAACCGTATTTTGGAGAGTGGCATATGTGAGATTATTTTCACCGATTCCATACCTTATAACAAAGAGAATCCAAAGGCTACAATATTGACTGTCACAAAACTGTTTGCTGACACCATCCGCAGAATCCACAACAATCAGTCGATATCAAGTCAATATCTCTTCAAGCCATAAGCTAACGCAAAAATAAAATAGAATAATTTGTTTCGTTTCATACTATAAGACCCGACTACTTTAAGCAGCCGGGTCTTATTATTTGATATGATTGAGAGACTATATAATCATTTGATTCGATACACAACAGCATCCTTTCCTTTTAGTAGCAACTTAGTTGCCTTATCAGGACTGAGAGTCACTACATTTCTTCGTCCACACAGAAGATCTTCAGCATCAAATGTTCCTTCCGGGAGTCCTGCCATATCAAATGCCAGTTGGGGAATAATGATATTAATTTCTGATGCAGAATTGTCAAAATTCACTGCGATAAGAAGCACGGAATCTTTTGTATATCGTAAGAAAGCAAAATGATAGTGAGGATTGAAGCCTTCGTGCTGCAAATTGACATACATCAGGTCGAAGAAACAGCCTTCCCGCAGTGCAGGTTCGGTATTGCACATTGTCAACACTTTCTGATACATCTTACGAAGCCATTTTTCCTGTGCCGTAAGCTTCTTTTCTGATGGATTCCCATTATTCCACCATCTTCTTAGAGTATCGTAACTCCAGTAGTCAAAAATTGTTGATCGATTATTGTCTCCGGCAAATCCTTCATTATCTTTAGCAGACTCTCCAAGTTCCTGACCATAATAAATCATGAATGGTCCTTTAGAAATCATTGCGCTTACAACAAGAGAGGGAACTACATTTGCCGGATTTCCGGAATAAGCATTCGATCCGAACCTCACCTCATCATGATTCTCCAAAAAATTCAGCATTGAGTCTGCAATTCCATCTATAGTCTGCCAAGCCCCTGTGAGGCGTGCTGCAGAATGATGGTGAATCTCAATATCTACCAACGTATCATAAAGGTTGACCTTATCATAAAGATAGTCGAAGCAACCGTAATCAAGAAATGGACGATATTGGCCTACATCATAAATTTCCCCGATAAACATTATGTCAGGATAATCTTTCTTCACTTGAGGAATAGC
This sequence comes from uncultured Porphyromonadaceae bacterium, assembly GCA_947176285.1. Taxonomy (GTDB): domain Bacteria; phylum Bacteroidota; class Bacteroidia; order Bacteroidales; family Muribaculaceae; genus Lepagella. The sequence continues at coordinate 17,484 of CAMWQF010000017.1, read as the reverse complement.
CCAATGCCAAAATGGAAGAGGCACCATGAAGCACATGTCGCACCTGAAACCATCAATTCCTTTCGAAGCCCAGAAACGCAATATTGCGAGCATCTTTATCCAGGTGTCGGGAACAGGATCGAAATGATCACTCCAATCGCCATAATCATGACCATAATTCAGTTTCACTGTCTCATACCAGTCGTTTCTTCCACAAAAGGCATTGAAACAGTCGTTTCCCGTAGCCTTAGCCGGAAACTCAACATAAGGAGTATCCCCTTCAGCATCAAGAGGAATTTCCGGACAAAACTGTTGAAACGGTATATAGTAATAATTATTTCGCTCAGAGAAGCCCATTGTGATATCATCATCTTCCCCAAAATCTTTCACTCCGGAGGGAGCGCAATCACTGTGATAGACACGAGCAGTATGATTAGGGACAAAGTCGATCAAGACTTTCATTCCCTCCTTATGAATACGCTTCACGCAGTTTTCAAATTCCTTCATACGATTCTTGACATCCACTGCAATTGCGGGGTCGATGTCATAATAATCTTTGATAGCATAAGGACTTCCTGCTTCCCCTTTCACTACATTAGGATTATCCGGGGTGATACCATATTCCGAAAAATCAGTCTTGGTAGCATGTTCTATCACACCGGTGAGCCAAATGCAATTGACGCCCAGTTCCTTGATCGACTTCAAAGATTTAGCAGTAAGATCATTTAGTTTGCCGGATCCATTTTCTTCAAGTGTTCCCCAAGGTTTCGGGTCTGCAGTAGTATTACTGAAGATACGAGGAAACATCTGATATATGATCAATCTTTCTTTCTTCATCAAATTTTATTGTTTAGTTTCTTTTCTAATATTCTGCACGCTGTCTCATAACCGAGACCCACTATATGATGAAGTTTAGCCACATCAAAAGTGCCGATTGCATGTGCCCCTCTAAGATTGATGAGCACATCACACATCTTGGCATCATTCACCATATTTGATTTAGACATGAGTTGATAACTTCTTAAAGCGATCTCCAGAAGATTATGTTTGGATATGTCTTTCCATATATTATGAAATGGAGAACAGTTAAGTCCATAAAGAGTCTTGCAATATTTTCTAATAGCCCAAGCAGGGAGATTTCTCAATACCCCACCGTCGACATAAACACCATTGTTTATCTTGACCGGCTCGAATACTATAGGGATTGAGCAAGACGCTAGCACTCTTGGCACAATTTCACCTTTTGCCCATCCTATCGATTTGCAATGCTGAAAATCAGTAGCACAAACGATTGTCGGAATCTTGAGGTCTTCCAGGTTTCTTACCGGCAACCAAGACTCTATTAGTTTTCCAAACTTGTCAATCTTCATAAGGGAATTTCCAGGCACCTTCCAAGTCACAAATTCGCGAACTTTCGACAGGTCTTCAAAACAATGTGTCATATCATCAGGAGTCAATCCGGCACCATACATTACGGCAGCCACACTACCGGCAGACACACCCGACATCACGTCGGGATGCAAACCAAAACTTTCCAATGCTTTCAACACTCCTATATGAGAAAATCCTCTTGCACCCCCTCCGCTGAAGGCATAGCCTACGGAATTTGAAACAAGACCTATTTTTCCAAGAATTTCACCAATACTCCAAATCATATCTTTTTATTTTATTGATCGTTCTTAATTATTTCAAGACCTCTCTCATTAGGTTCCATTTCAATCGGATCATTAGCCGATACACTGTCATCATTCTGCTCTTCTTCCTTTTTCTTACGGAACAGCCTGTCGAAATCAAGTCTGAATACTACACCGACACCCTGAGTGGTCAAGGCAGAACGTAAGTAATAGTTCTGATCGTTGAAATGATTATATGCTTTCAGGCGTAGATTTCCATTTTTATTAAGCAGATATTCAATATCGAAGTCTCCTACAAATTGAGTGTTGCTTGTATTCTTGTCGCGATATCCAAAATTTCCATTGATCAAAAGTCGGTTGTTGAGAAGCCTTGAGGAGAGAGCAAGGTCAAATTCCATATCTGAAAAATCACCTTTTTCGCTTCTGAAAGAAGGAGCCACGTCAAGTTTATCGGTCATTTGGCTTAGGATATTGCTCAATTGTGAAGAGAGTGTAGAAGATGCCATGCTCGACCATTCAGATCCGTTGCTCTGCCCGCCTGTATACTCAGGAGTATAGAATCTGTTGAGTGCAAGCAAATAAATAATCTGTCGGCTCATCATGTCGTTGGTAGAAACCAAACTCTTAACTTTCCTCTCTACATCTGAAGTCAATGTAGGCAATTCAATATCAAAAGAAATGTCAGGATTTGTCATGGGTCCCTTCACAATAAGCAATGCATCTACAGGAACATTAGTACGATTCAATTCTTTATCATTTGCAAAACTTTTGTCAAGGTCGGTCAAATTGGTATTTACCCGATAAGTGGCAGCAATATCAAGGTTAGCATTCATCGGGTCGCCATCAAATTTTATCAAACTGCCTTTCTTAATATTGAAATTTTTGATGATGATGTCTTGAAGCGTGAAGTTATAGTTTCCTTCATCAAGTATATATGTGCCAATCATCCTAAGATCATTGTTAGCCATATTGTAATCCATCTGCAGAGCACCCTGACCTCGCGCTGTGATATTGTCTCCGGCTTTTGGATCCATCACCAACGTCACAAGCGCATCATTATTCACAGTGCCTTTCAATGAAAGTATGACATTGCTCGACCCCTCTTCCATTTCTTGACTTTCTTTTTGGAATTTCTTAAGATATTCGGGTATGGTGTCAGACTTAGCCGCCTCCATTTTTTCTTTTCGCTTGTCGGTAAAAGTCAAGAATGAATATTGCGCCACATCCTCCGCATCACTGATGACATAGTAGAATTTGGAATTTGCCTCGGTCTCCATGTTAATGTCGATCTCAACTACTCCCGGCTCCCCGTTGATTTGACCATGGCCTGTTCCGTAGATAGTGCCATACCATAGTGGGTTCATTGCTTCATTCGTGTTGTAACACAGAATAGACTTGGCATCCCGCAATTTAAAGTTGAATACGGGATTATGGAAATAAGTATGTCGAAGCCAACCGCTAAATTCTGCAGAATGTCCCTCATCATCATAGAGGGTCAGCGGTGGAATATCAATTAACCCTTTTTTAAGAAAAACTGAATCATTGCCCGCATGATACCATGTATTAGTGAAGTCAAGTTTCATGGAAATGGTATCAGCCAAGAGCGCACCTGTCAGATCAATATCAGAAAATGAGCCATAAAGTTTGCATTTGCCGGAGGCTTTTCCATCCAAATCAGAACAGAAAGCAGACACAAACGGCTTCATGATTCCAACATTAACCTTGTCAGCATCAAAATCAAAACTCAGGGAATCCCGAGTCACCCAGATTCCGCCATTGACACTGACTTTCCGCTGTCGCGTCAACGGATCACGAATTACTGCATAAATGCCAACTTTTTGAACATCCGCATCATAATCAGAAGCAAGATCTCCATCGCCAAGTTCAGCACCATTATAACTTAATCCCTTCACATGAAGAAATTCCGTCTTAGCCATCGGAGACTTAGTAAGCAGTTGGCTTCCCACAACTTCTCCTGTAGCCATACCCCCAAAAGAAACATAATTGATGTTCAGAATATTGAATATATATTCAAGATCTATGTCGTTAAGCATTATTTTCACCCGGTCGGATGGACTTTCAGATGCCACTCCATCTATCTTAACATATTGATTGTCATGGCTTATCAAAAAATTGCTGACAGACACTCTTTGAGAAGAATAATCCACGAAACCATCAGCAATAGTCCAAGGGGTTCCACTTACTGTGATAGTGGATGGAAGAATATTGAGATCTACAGCAAGATCTCCATTAGGTTTGAATGGATTCGGAATCCTTGAGAATGAAGTTTCCAATGAAATGCCACCTTTTATTGCACTTTCCATCGTAGGGTTCAGACCGATATTTATATTCACTTTATCATGCATGGCAGATAAGTCTGTGGCAATTTCAACATCACCTTTTTTCGCCGGGAAAATCAAACCTCCAGTCATTTTAGCCATTCCTAAGAAAGAATCTATTGAAACGTCAAGGCCGGCATTTCTTATGAGTTTGTTTTTTCCCTGTTGAAGGTGTGGCGTAGAAAAACTTATGTTTGCTTTCCCTTTCTTAGCATTTACTTCGCCATTGATAGGAATGTCTAATAATGGTCTGACCGGTGTATTGAAGAATACATATGGAGCAGAAACTCCTTTGACATTGACATTGAAAGTAAAATTATTGCTTGCCACAAACTCATCTTTAATAGCAGGCTTTGGAGAAATCAATGTAGGGAATACAGAAGAAAGCATCTCTTTCAATTCCGGAATCAATTTGGTAGGATTGATGTCTCCATAAATTCTTGCATCAACCCAATCACTCGCTATTATTACATATCTACCAAATTCATAATGGCTCATTGAAGCGGATTCTATAGAATCTATGCTGACAGAAAGTTCCGGGAGAATCAGGGTCTGCCCATCATTTCTGACTAAGTTAAGATTAGAGATGAGCAACTCTCCGGTGATATTGTCAGGATTATTCCCTTTAGTGTCGGCGTGCAGGTTTGTAGACATGATGCAATCAGCCATTTTCCCTTTTAAGCCGAATTGCGATGGATTGAAATTTGAAAGTTCTACATTTGTTTGCATTAACGAATTCACACCGTCTAACACCGCTCCTCCTTCAAGATTTATCCTCATGTCGCCGGAAGATGCGTCGAGCACTACTGCAATATCAGACTTGGATTTTCTTATTTCAAAATCCACCCCTTGAAATTTATTTCCTACCAACACAAGTTCATCCGATGATAGCGACACCACGCCATCTACATTTTTGTCAAGACCTGCAAAATCAGCATCAATGGCTAATGATACAGCACCAACTTTATCTGTATTTAATAAAGTGCCGACATCGAGATCTTCCGCATTAGCAACTATCTTAAACTGTGGTCTTTTTGACTTAAGAAATTTCCCCTCTGCATCGAAATCGATCTTACCATGTCCGGTAGAAAGCATTCCTTTTCCTTTTGCCTTGTCGCAATCTGTCAAACTACCATCGAATTCAAGAAAAACATTGCCGGCTGAATTAATGATTCCCTTAACTTTATCTGATATTTTAGGAATCAAGTCGCATACTCCGGATATTATCTTTTCAGAAAAATCAGCCTTTAGGCTTGACACATTGAGATTTAAGCTATCAATATTGTTGATATTTCCCACATTGCCATTAAAATTTAAATATGAATGACAATAGTCGTTGCTGATTGCAAATTCTGCTACTTCAACGCAATTATTTATGTAATGAGCATCAACTTTGAGATTCCACGGAGAATCAAAAGAATTCAACTGAGGTAGCAGTCCCGCAAAATCTGAAGGAGTAATCAAGCCGGTCAACTTGGTATCTATATCAGATAAATCTGCAAGATTTAAATCTATATCGGCAACATTCAATGAAGAATTTGGCAATGAAATATTAAAATCCTTCACTATCAGACGGTCGCTGATTCCGGCTTCATCTTTGACATATTCCACATCGGCAGAAAGGCTTCTGACAGTGACATTAGGAGTGATTTCAAACTGCATGTTTCGGATAAGAAACTTGTAAAAATCATTCTTCAAAACCGGTATGCTTAGATCCATCCTAAGTCTTTCCATTTTCATTTCTGCAAATGGAAGAGAGTTGCCATTATTATCTATCATCCAACGTCGAATATATGATGCCTTAGATTCTCGGATCACAACATTTCTTATTTTCAAATCAAATAGCGTTGGAGGTTTAGTTTTGTCCTTAGGAGAAAGCGCATCGATTAAAAATTGTATATTTGTCGGCGCACCCAACGAATCTTGAACCACCTTGACGTCCAAACCTATTATTTCAGCATAATTGAGCACAATCTTACGGTCTGCGACCAATCTCCATAAATCAATACCGGCTGCAACCTTTTTTATACTTGCACATCGATCGCCATCAGGAGAGTCAAGGCTTACTTCTGAAAGAATCACTTCGCTGAATGGAAGCACCGTCAATGATTCGATACCTATTTTTCCTCCCAGAAGTAAAGAAGTTTCTTCGCATACCAGCATCTTGATCTTATTTTGTATAGACGGCACTGAGAGGAAAACGTAAAGACCAACATACACCACTACAAGAAGCGCAATCACAATCATGATTATGCTCCTTGCCACTCTATATATTGGTCGCAATATGCTCATTTACACACAGATATTCCTAAATTTCAAGCAATTCAGACATATTTATCACATCGATTTTGTCTGTATGAACTACAAAATTAATAAAAAAACATGATTTTACACCTACATAATACAAAAAATCATTGACGTAACTTTTAATTTCGAAATCAAATAATGATAGCGTTTAGACTTAAATTAATAACTTCATTTGCATCTTTCAAAAAATAGTATTAACTTTGCATTGAACTCATAAAACCGAAGTTTCAGAAGAATTAATATCTATTCAATGAGCACGACCATACTTGGAATCGAGTCAAGTTGCGACGACACATCCGCAGCGGTAATCACTGACGGAATCCTTCGCAGCAACGTCATAGCAAGCCAGAAAGTCCATGAGCAATACGGAGGCGTTGTGCCTGAACTTGCAAGCAGAGCCCACCAGCAAAACATAGTGCCGGTAGTGAGCCAAGCATTGAGCCAAGCCGGCATTTCCGCTTCAAATGTTGATGCCATAGCCTTCACTCGAGGTCCCGGACTTCTCGGATCGCTGCTTGTTGGCACAACATTTGCAAAAGGAATGGCTATAGGATTAGATATTCCTACAATCGACGTAAATCATCTTCATGGTCACGTTTTAAGTCATTTCATTCGCGAGTCAGAAGATCAGGAAGTTCCCGAGTTTCCATTTATATGCCTTTTGATTTCCGGTGGAAATTCTCAGATCATTCTTGTCAAATCCCCATTTGACATGGAAATACTCGGATCTACTATTGATGATGCAGCCGGGGAAGCTTTCGACAAATGCGCAAAGGTAATGGGACTCCCCTATCCCGGAGGTCCGCATATCGATCGTCTTGCCGCTGAAGGGAATCCTGATGCTTTCAAATTTTCTAAACCCCACATTCCGGGATTTGACTACTCTTTCAGCGGATTAAAGACATCCTTTCTATATACAATACGAGACAACCTGAAAGAGGATCCGAATTTTATTGAGAACAGAAAAGCAGACTTGGCAGCCTCTCTTCAAAAGACTATCATTGACATTCTTCTTGATAAATTGGCTAAGGCTGTAAAAGCCGATAAAGTAAATGCCATTGCCATTGGCGGAGGAGTGTCGGCAAATTCAGGCGTAAGGGCTGCTATAGAGGATTTCTGCAAACGACGCAAATTGAAAGCGTGGATTCCGAAACGCGTTTTTACTACAGACAATGCCGCAATGGTGGCAATTGCCGGATATTTCAAGTATCTAAAAGGGGATTTCTGTCCTCTTGATTTGCCTCCATATTCAAAAGTAGAAGTATAACTCGGACATTACGAAGATTATGAACGAAGTCCCTAACATAGAAAAAAGACATGTCATAGTGTATGGCTACACTGAAGACGAATTAGCACGCATCCTGAAGCATTTCGAGATGCACCTCCCCGAATATATCAAAATCGCCATAGAGGCAAACCTTCTTCTGTCGAAAATTACATTGACAGGCCAGCATTCAGGGTTGGCTATTCTACGCTTTCAAATTAATCGCCTCCATCAAAATCTTCGAGACATCTTCACAAAAGATGTAATTGCCGATGAAGACAAGTCTCTTGCAGAAGTGTTAGGCGCTCTTTTGAAAGAAAGGGAATTGACAGTGTCTTGCGCGGAAAGTTGTACGGGAGGCAACATAGCACACCGAATTACTCAACAACCTGGAAGCAGCACATATTTCCTCGGAAGCATAGTCAGTTATGCCAATGATGTCAAGACCAATGTCCTCGGGGTTCCACAAAAATATATCGACCAGCAAGGAGCCGTAAGCCGGGAGGTTGTAGAAGCGATGGCTGAAGGAGCTGCCCGGCTAATGCGAAGCGATTGTGCCATTTCTACTTCCGGGATTGCCGGACCTGATGGCGGGACTAAATACAAACCGGTAGGAACAGTATGGATAGGAGCTAAATATGGCAGTAAACTCGTAGCCGAATGCCGTCATTTCAAAGGGACACGCAACGACGTCATAGAACAAGCAACCGCCCATGGCATGGTGATGCTGATCAACCTTCTTCGAGACACATACGAAGAAGAAGATGACCTCGCCGACGAGTAATCTTGGCATACAATCTCTGTTCATAGGGTTCGAACGCCTTAAAAAAAACGAATTTCAGAAAAAAAAGTCGTAAATCTCTTGCACATATGCAAAAAAAATTGTAATTTTGCAACCGATTTGTGGCACATCCTTAAAAGTTCCGCCAAATGATGCGCCGGCGGGGCGATATGAGACTGTGATGGCCGCCTCAATCCGAAAGTTAAATTTTTATAGAAGTAAAAAACAAACCTCAGTCATGTCAAAGACTTGTCAGATTACAGGCAAAAAAGCGTCGGTCGGCAACAACGTTTCCCACTCGAAGCGCCGCACCAAACGCAGATTCAATGTGAACCTGCACACCAAGAAGTTCTATTGGGTAGAACAGGACATGTGGATTGAGCTCCGCGTCAGCGCTCGTGCTCTCCGCACTATCAACAAAATCGGCCTCAACGCAGCATTGAAACGTGCTGAAGCAGAAGGCAACCTTGATTTCAAAAACATTCAAATTCTCTCGCTCTAATAGCGTTCAATAATTATGGCAAAGAAAGCAAAAGGCAATCGTGTGCAGGTGATTCTTGAATGCACTGAGCACAAGGCAAGCGGAATGCCCGGTATGAGCCGTTACATCACTACCAAAAACCGCAAGAACACTCCGGGTCGTATGGAACTCAAGAAGTACAATCCGATCCTGAAGAAAATGACCATCCACAAAGAAATCAAATAAGCACTCTGACCCATGGCAAAGAAAACCGTCGCGTCTCTTCAGAAGGGTGAAGGACGTACTTACTCCAAAGTCATCAAAATGGAGAAATCCCCAAAGACCGGCGCTTATGTCTTCAAAGAAGAGATGGTGCCCAATGATGCAGTTCAGGCTGCCCTCAAATAAGATTTATCAATCTTCATTATAAAAAAGCAGATGATCCTAATCAGATCATCTGCTTTTTTTATTTTTTTCCGATCTATCTATTGCAATTTTGAAATTTCTTCGCTATTTTTGTAGTTGCAAAATTCGTTCCACTTTGAAACTGCATAATTAATGAATAAATACGGATATATTCGGGTTGCAGCTGCTTATCCAAAGGTAGAACTCGCAGATCCCGGCGTCAACTCGGTCAGAATATCGGATATGATAATGCATCTTTCTAAGAAAGGTGCACGCCTTATCGTATTTCCGGAACTTTGCCTGACAGGCTATACCTGCGGCGACCTTTTCAACCAGCCAACACTTCTTAATGCTGCAATGCGTCAACTTGGCTTTCTTCAGCAAGTAAGCAAAGAATCACATGTCACTGCAGTGGTGGGTCTGCCCGTAAGATACAGAGGACGTCTATACAACTGCGCAGCAGTAATTCAGTATGGAGAAATACTTGGCATTGTGCCGAAATGCTACCTCCCTAATTATGATGAATTTTACGAAAAAAGATGGTTTTCTTCCGGTCTGAAACTTGACATCCCGGAAGGCAAAGAATACAACACTATTGACATTGACGGGCATGCTATTCCTTTTGGTATCAACCTTCTTTTCCGCATAGAAAACGCAAAATTCGGTGTAGAGATTTGCGAAGACATGTGGGTTCCGAATCCACCCAGCACCACCATGAGCGTTGCGGGCGCAGATATCATTGCCAATCTCAGCGCCACAAACGAAGTAATCGACAAGCATGCATTCCTCCTTTCATTAATAAAGGAACGCTCATCGCGATGCAAATGCGCATATGTGTATGCATCTGCAGGTGCGGGCGAATCAAGTTCCGATCTTGTCTTTTCCGGCAATGCCATCATTGCCGAGGATGGAGAAATCCTCAAGAAATCAGATAGGTTCAAACGCGTGGAAGGATATTGCATAGCTGACATCGATGTTGAAAAACTTCGCAATACCCGTCAACGCCAGTCAAGTTTCGGACAAAACGATATAGTGCTCCCTACTTTCGGATCTGAAGAATTCACTGCCACACAGGCTGAACCTGCCAATCTGATGCGCGAAGTGAATCCTTATCCGTTTCTCTCTTCCGAGAAATCCAAGTTTGAGGAGCAATGTGAAGAAATCATTACAATCCAAGCCTGGGGATTGGAACAACGGCTCATTGCTACTCACTGTAAAAGTATTGTTGTGGGCGTTTCAGGTGGACTAGACTCCACATTAGCCCTCCTAGTGGCTGTCAAAGCATTCGACAACCTAGGACTTGACAGGAAAGGAATCATTGGTGTGACGATGCCGGGGTTTGGCACATCAGACCGCACACACAACAATGCAGTTGACTTGATGCAGGGTATGGGTATAACTCATATAGAAATCAGCATATCTGACGCAGTAAAACAACACTTTAAAGATATCAACCATGATATAAATGTCCACGATGCCACATACGAGAATTCTCAGGCACGCGAAAGAACTCAGATACTGATGGATCTTGCAAATAAACACGGTGGCATGGTGCTCGGGACAGGCGATCTCTCCGAACTTGCTCTTGGATGGTGTACATATAATGGCGACCACATGTCGATGTATAGCGTAAATGCATCCGTTCCAAAAACCCTCATTCGCCCTCTGGTGCGCCGGGTGGCACAAGATTTTGATGAAAAGACTCGTCTTATTCTTGAGGATATTGTAAGCACTCCTATCAGTCCGGAACTCGTACCAACAGACAAAGAAGGTAATATTGCCCAAAAGACAGAAGATCTCGTTGGGCCCTATGATCTTCATGATTTCTTCATATATCATTTCGTAAAAGAAGGATTCTCCCCATCAAAGATTTTCGTGCTTGCATGCAAGGCTTTTGCTGAAGGACCTTATGATGATGGCCGACCGACATTCAGCAGGGAGACCATTAAGAAATGGCTATTGGTTTTCCTAAGAAGATTCTTCAATCAGCAATTCAAACGTTCATGTATGCCCGACGGCCCGAAAGTCGGTCCGGTATCCTTCTCTCCTCGAGGCGACTGGAGAATGCCTTCCGATGCAGTCTCAAGACTTTGGCTTGCTGAGGCTGAGGCTATTCAAGTATAAAATTTGATCTTAGCAAGGAATGGAAGAAACAAATAAACCAATTGATCAAAACCACAAACTTCACTACGATGAAGAAGACCTTAAGGAAGCAGTCAGAGTTCTTAAGGAGGGTGGCATTATCCTCTACCCTACTGATACAGTTTGGGGAATTGGATGCGATGCAAGAAATCAAGAGGCAGTAGAGAAGATTTATAAACTCAAGCAGAGAGCAGACTCCAAGTCTATGCTTGTGCTTGTTGGGTCGGAAGGAATGCTTCAACGTTCAGTAAAAGAGATTCCGGATATAGCCTGGCAATTGATTGATGTGGCAGTCAATCCCATGACTATCATATACGATAATCCTATAGGAGTGGCTGATAATTTAAAAGCGGAAGACGGAAGTCTTGGCATCAGGATTACTTCTGAAAAATTCAGCCGTACGCTTTGCGACCGACTACGAGGTCCTATTGTATCAACATCAGCCAATATAAGCGGAAAACCAACACCCATGACTTTTTCCGAAATTTCTTCAGAAATAAAAAATGGAGTGGACTACGTATGCAAATTTCGTCAAAACGACAAAGCATCGTCTAAGCCAAGCAATATTATAAAAGTTACTAAAGGAAACATTGTAAAAGTGATAAGATGATCGGAAAAATGGCATCTTTGAAATTGGAGCGTTGGAAGCTAGTGTTGACGGATTGGATCACCGCCAACTTAGCCTTCATACTCTTCAATATTCTAAGATACTTCGATCAATCCCATGCTACGTTTAGGCTCGATGCTCTCGTAAATTATCTCACTCAGACCAAGATTTGCTTAGAGCAGTTTTTTTTCCCAATTGTCATTCTTGCGATATATTGGCTTTCAGGATTCTACAACCGACCATTCGGCAAGTCAAGATTTGGAGAACTTCTCAACACTAGTGTAATTTCTGCATTCATTACAATTATTTTGCATTTAGTTCTTCTGACCAACGACCAGATGAGTGATATCTCATCAAATCTTGTTCAGATATTGATGATTTTTGCAATATTCTTCTCCCTTACGTTTTTGGGCAGGCTCTTTATCATCAACACCCAAATACGCCAATTTAAAAACAGGAACTGGAGATATTCTGCAGTCATTGTGGGAAATTCGAAGAAGGCTCATGAACTTGCAAAAAAAATGAATGAAAGCAAGGTTGTGATCAGTAATTCTATTGAAGTTTTTTTTAGGATTCCCGGTGAATCTGATTTTCAACAGGATGCGCTTGATTTGGATCAGATTGAGTCTTTCTGCAAGGAACACGATATCGACCAAATCATTCTGGCTCCTCAAAAGATGGATGAAGATCAGATTCTAAATCTTGTCTATCGCCTTTTTCCTCTTGGAAAACCCATAAAACTATCACCCGATACCCTCAACTTTATGACTTCTTCCATAAAACTGAAGGATATTTATGGTTATCCATTGGTAGACCTGACTCATTCAAGTATGTCGGAATGCGAAAAGAATATAAAGAGAACCTTCGATGTAGCAGTAAGTCTGCTGTTGTTAATAATCCTGAGTCCATTATATCTATTTCTTGCCATATGGGTCAAAATCGATAGCAAAGGACCGGTTTTCTATCTTCAGGAACGCATAGGCCTAAAGGAGCGACCATTCAATATCATCAAATTCCGCACCATGAGCACTAATGCTGAGAAAGATGGACCTCAACTAAGTTCAGATGATGATCCGAGGGTGACAAGGTCTGGAAAAATCATGCGAAAATATAGGTTTGATGAACTACCTCAATTTTGGAATGTAGTGAAAGGGGAAATGAGTATAGTCGGGCCTCGACCGGAGCGCAAGTTTTTCATCAACAAGATTATAAAAAAGGCACCCTATTATACCCTTTTGTATCAGACAAGACCGGGAATCACTTCATGGGGAATGGTGCAATATGGATATGCCTCTGATGTAGAGGAAATGGTGGAACGTTCAAAATATGACTTGATCTATATTTCCAATATGTCAATTCTTGTAGATCTCAAGATAATGCTCTATACGGTATTGACAATTCTTGAAGGAAAAGGGAAATAGATTAGATTTAATCATCAGGATGGTATTGGGAAATAATATTCTTTAATCTTCAATATTTATATTTCACATTGGCATATAAAGAAACACATAATTGGTTGACTGAGTGGTGGGCGGAAATTGTCCAATGGAGAGAGCGTCACATCAAGGAGAAGAGTTTTGTCATAATACTTGCACTCTTCGTAGGTGTGATATGTGGATTTGCAGCCCAACTCCTTAAATATTTGATTCATACAATCGCCCATTTGCTCACACAGCACTTTAGTGCCACCACAGGCAACTGGCTAAATCTGGTGTATCCCGTAGTCGGAATAATCATAGTGACGCTCTTCATACAATATGTAGTGAAAGACAATGTCAGTCATGGCGTTACCAAAGTGCTTTACGCTATATCCCGCAGGAAGTCGAGATTAAAGAAAAAGCATTGTTATGCTTCTCTGGTTGGCGCGGCAATCACTATCGGATTCGGAGGATCAGTTGGTGCCGAGGGTCCAATTGTCTACACAGGTGCGGCTATCGGTTCTAACGTCGGTCAGGCATTCCGTCTTTCTCCCCGAATCCTCATGCTGTTAGTAGGTTGCGGAGCGGCAGCGGGAATTGCAGGAATTTTCCGAGCTCCAATTGCCGGAATGCTTTTCACCCTTGAAGTCCTGATGATTGACCTGACCGGAACCACCGTCATGCCACTGCTGATATCTTCAATTTCAGGAGCAACCGTAGCCTATGTTTTGGAAGGATATGGAGCAGAATTCTTCTTTTCCCAAAATGAACCATATTTCACCAATCGGATTCCATGGACGATTCTCCTTGGCATCGTAAGTGGTTTTGTAAGCCTTTATTTCACTCGAGCAATGTTCATGCTGGAAAAATGGTTCGGTGGATTTAAAAGCCGATGGATAAAAATTTCGGTAGGAGGCATTATACTTGCGGGATTGATATTTGTCTTTCCTCCACTTTATGGAGAAGGCTACGATGCTATAAATACTCTTCTTGAAGGCAACACCCAAGGGATACTTGACGGAACAATCTTCTATGGAGACAGAATAAACCCATGGTCGATCACGCTTTTTGTAGGATGTCTCATTCTCACCAAAGTATTTGCTACAACTGCTACCAACGCAGCAGGAGGAGTAGGCGGAACTTTTGCACCGTCGCTGTTTGTAGGAGCAATGACAGGATTCCTCTTTGCTTATGCTTTCAATCTTATGGATTTTGGAATTACTCTGAGTCAAAAGAACTTTACATTGATGGGCATGGCAGGAGTTATGAGCGGAGTTATGCATGCCCCATTGATGGCAATCTTCCTAACTGCAGAAATGACCGGAGGGTATAATCTGTTCCTTCCCCTGCTGATTGTATCCTGCCTGTCTTACATGACTATAAAGGCATTCGAGCCATACAGTATATACACTATGCGCTTAGCAGAAAAAGGGGATCTTTTGACACATGAGAAAGACCGCACTGTTCTTACTCTCTTGAAAATAGACAATGTGATAGAAAGAGACTTTATAGAAGTGCATCCTGAAATGAGTCTCAAGCAAATGGTGGAAGTGATATCACAGTGCAACCGGAATCTTTATCCTGTCACTGATTCTGAAGGTATGCTTAAAGGCATTGTTCTTCTCGACGATATAAGAAACATCATGTTCCGCCCCGATCTTTATCGGAAGATGCATGTAAGCAGATTCATGGCAATGCCACCTGCACGAATAGAAATCACAGACAGCATGGACAAAGTGATGAATACTTTCGACAAGACCGGAGCATGGAATCTTCCGGTAGTTGATAATGGCAAATATGTAGGTTTCGTTTCTAAATCAAAGATATTCAATTCCTACCGTCGTGTCCTTAAGCACTACTCTGATGACTGACAGTCTCAACGTCACACGCGACATCTGAGACAAGTGTAGTTCTATATTTAGAAATAAGCAAGTTTTGACTAAATGGAAAAGAAAGATTTAAAAATAGTATTCTTCGGGACTCCTGAATTTGCAGTGGAGAGTCTTGATGCATTGATAAAAAATGAATTTAATGTAGTCGGCGTAGTTACAATGCCGGATAAACTTGCAGGTCGTGGACATAAACTTTATCAAAGCGATGTAAAGCGCTATGCAGTGGAACATAATCTTAATATACTGCAACCTGAAAAACTAAAATCTGAAGATTTTCTCGAATCGCTGCGAAATCTTGGTGCCGATCTCTTTATAGTAATTGCATTCCGAATGCTCCCTCGTGAGGTATGGCAGATGCCCCGACTTGGCACATTCAATCTCCATGCTTCTCTACTGCCAAAATATCGTGGAGCAGCTCCTATCAATCGTGCTGTCATGAATGGAGACACAGAAACCGGAGTGACAACATTTTTCCTTAAGCATGAGATTGACACCGGCGACATGATTATGCAGCGCAGAATCGATATTCTGCCTGAAGATAATGTCGGGACAGTGCATGACAAACTTATGCATCTTGGTGCGCAAATGGTGGTGGAAACGGTCAATGCTATCATCGACGAAACTCTGTCGACCACTCCACAACCGGAAGGAGAATTCACCCCGGCACCTAAGATTTTCAAAGAAGATTGCAGGATAGACTGGAAAAAATCTTCGGCTGATGTTCATAATCATATTCGAGGTCTAAGTCCCTACCCGGCAGCCTGGACAGTAATAATAGAAGAATCAGGCAGACCGCTTGAATGCAAGATATTTTCATCATGCCTTTCAGATTCTGAAGTTGGTGAGTCTGATGCTGGTAAAATTAAAACAGATGGAAAACGTATGTTCGTGGCATGCTCCGACAAATGGCTCGAAATCATAGAACTTCAACCTGCAGGCAAAAAAAGAATGGCAACCGAAGCATTTCTACTCGGTTACCATCCTTCTCACATACAATTATAATTTAGAGTTTTATATTAGATGCTATATCATCTATATCTCTCAGTTCTTCAGCGGTGAAGTCTTTCGACTTTACCGCTTGAAGAGAATCATTAAGTTGTGCAGTGCTACTACATCCCACTATTAAAGAAGTCACGCCTTGATGCGCTAATACCCAACTCAAAGCCATCTGCGCTAAAGTCTGACCTCTCTGGGCTGCTATTTCATTAAGTTTC
Source organism: uncultured Porphyromonadaceae bacterium (assembly GCA_947176285.1). Lineage (GTDB taxonomy): Bacteria > Bacteroidota > Bacteroidia > Bacteroidales > Muribaculaceae > Lepagella. The sequence goes on along the minus strand of CAMWQF010000017.1, from coordinate 1,042 downwards.
CTTACATTTTCTACAAGAGTCTCATTTATTTGAGAGGTCTTTAGAAATCGTTGTTGCACTGCTCTTGAATCATTCGGGATTCCTTTCAAGTATCTGTTAGTAAGCACACCTTGAGCCAAGGGTGAAAAACCTATAAATCCGCATCCGCTATTTTTGACACATTCAAGGATTCCACTATTTTCAACGTGGCGATCAATTAAATTCAGACGATCTTGAAATAGGAGACATGGAGTATCCCGCTCTCCAAGATATTCAAAAGCAAATTTTAGAGCATCAAGTGGCCAACGTGAAATCCCTATATACAGGGCTTTTCCCATCCTAACTATATCCACCAATGCCTGCAACGTCTCTTCAAGAGGTGTTTCCGGATCATAACGGTGACTGTAAAAGATATCGAAATAATCAAGTTTAGTCCGCTTCAAACTCTGATTGATAGAAGCCATTAGATATTTACGCGATCCCCAATTTCCGTAAGGTCCGGGCCACATATCATAGCCCGCTTTAGAAGCAATGAACATCTCATCTCTATATGGTCGGAAAGATTTTTCAAAAACATATCCGAATGTCTCTTCCGCAGTCCCATAACCGGGACCGTAATTATTTGCAAGGTCGAAAGAGGTGATTCCATGATCGAAGGCAAACCTTAAGATTTCCTTACTTCTATCAAGTGGAGATGTCTCTCCAAAATTTTGCCACATGCCAAGCGATAACTCAGGAAGCAGAATCCCACTTCTCCCACTTCTCCGAAATTGCATTCCGTTTTCATATCGATGCTCGCTTGCTTTATAAATTTCTTCTATCATTTTTCTATCTTTATACTATAGATTCTTATATTCTCTACAACACCAATTACAAAGCAATGCCCAATAATCGTGAATATAAAGTAATGAAGTTGTTTAAACTTATTTACGAATTTAAATAACCAACAAGAAGTGTTAAAATCAAGATTCTTTTTATTAATCTTCCGCCATCTTTTCGGCGTATTTCCCTTCATTCATCAGTCACGATGCCCGCATCGCTCCTTCTTCATGAAGAAAAATCC
>CAMWQF010000016.1 GCA_947176285.1 uncultured Porphyromonadaceae bacterium | reverse complement strand
ATGTCAGATCAAATCGATGAAGTTCAATGGTAGAAAAATACGGGCATGATTGTGGGAGAAATCAAAAGCATCCGGGCAGAAGTTTATTTCAGATGATTTTGAATCCAGGTGAGGTGTCCGCGTTCGGTGGCTTCTGAAGTCCAATGCTCATTGATAGGAGTGATCAGCGCCTCTTTAGGAGCCGTAATCACATTGTAGACGGCATAGCTTGTAGTGGGTGGACAGGTATTGTCGTTGTAACCCCACGTCATATATACAGGACATTTCACCTTGCGGGCAAAATTCACCACGTCGTAGTAAGCCATTGTATTGAGTTTTTCAGGAGTGTCCATTCCATCCATCCTAAAGAAATGAGGATATCCCCCTGCCCTATTAGCCTTGTAACCTGCCATGTCGCTGAGCGCAGGATGATTTGCCACGCATGCGGTCACTCTCGGATCGAGTCCGGCAGCCACTATCGCCAGAGCGCCTCCTTGACTGCCTCCTTGCATTGCAATGTTCTTGCCGTCCCATTCAGGAAGAGTAGTAAGGAAATCGATAGCGCGTACAAGCCCGAGATATACTCGCTTCATATAATAGTTGTCTTTATTGTCAAGTCCATTCTGGAGATACCCGTTTTCCCGTCCACTGAAAGCCTTGCTTATCTCCTTAAACTGCTCATCGGTCATTTCAGGATTTAGTCCATGAATCTCCAGCTCAAACCTTATGCATCCGTTTTCGCCATAATAGCGGTGACGTAGAGGCTCTTTGATAGTCTTTATGCCGGCACCGGGAGGACACAGCACTATGGGGCAGGATCCCGGCTTTGCATCCTTGGGAATAAACAGATAGCCGTAGATGGACTGACCTTGGGAAGTAGTGGTGAGATTCACGAGCCAACAGTCCATTTTGTCAGTAGTGTATTGCGGTGAAGGGGTCATGGTATATTTCAACGGCACTTTCTTTAGTTCCTCAAGATTTTTGCTCCAGAATTGATCAAAATCGGCAGGCATATTTGTATAAGGCTCTATTTTTTCAGGAGAGAACCCTACTTTCACATGATGAGTGTATTTCACCCCATCAACGTCTGCAGTTAGGACACAGTCGCGAAATCCCGGGGTTTTCATAGTGCCAAGCGAAACCTTCGCCTTGCCATTTTTCAACGTAGTGGAACCCTTTGTATCTGCCGGCATCATGTCGCCGCCGATAGCATAATCGAGTGTCACATTATCAACAGGGACACCGTATTTGAACAATTGCACATCTACGGTGGCATTCTCCCCCGTCTTATAGAGCCAATCTGCATGGTCGGGCACAGTCACCCATAGCACATCGCTGCGATAAGGATAATTCTCAGCAACGCATGGCATCATTCCCACCAAAGCAACTAAAGTCAAAATAAATTCTCTAAGTTTCATGTTTCAGGTCAGTAAAAAATGTATTTTTTGTTTCTTCTGCAAAGATAATACATATTTTTTACAAATAGAGCATAAGATCTCAAAAATAAAAAATTAAGACCCCAATGAGACCAATTTATATAAATAACAGTATATGATGCGACGAATAATAAAAAATTTAAAATTCTTATAAAACAAAAGGACAAAAATATTATTTAATTTTGCAATTACAAATACAATTGTTTAAAGAGCTTATGCTCATTAATATTTTATACATTATGAAGCGAATATTATTTTGCCTCTTGTTATCGGTTTTAGGGCTTTCGCTCACAGCGCAAGAGCGACGCCCCATCGATAACAGAAATCCATTATGGATGGTCCACATCGATGTGTGGAATTCAGCGGATCCTCAGAAAATAATTGATTTGATCCCTGACGAGATTAAGCCTTATGTCTGCATGAACTTGTCGCTTTCATGCGGATATGACACGAATGACAACATGTATAGGATGCCTCGTTCGGCAGTGCGCACCTACAAATCTTGGGCATCCGTATGCCAGCACAATGGGCTTTGGTTTACATGCCAGCCTGCCAGTGGAGGCCATACGCATATTCAAGATGACGACTTGGAGACATTCGAATACTTCTTCAAGACTTATCCCAACTTCCTGGGATGGAACTACGCAGAGCAATTCTGGGGTTTTGACGAGCCGGGAGATAAGAGCAGCAGCACACAGGAATCACGCATAGCGTTATTTGCAAAACTTGTCGAGATGTCGCATAAATATGGAGGCTTCCTGACAGTAAGTTTTTGCGGAAACATCTGGAGCCACGCCTTGAATCCATTAGGCATGATGAAGCGTAATGCCGACTTGCACAAGGCTTGCCAGGCATATCCGGAAGCGATACTCTGGCTTTACAAATACACTACAAGCAGCTGCTTCTACAACAACGAGAGCGTCTCCTGGGGACCCTTCGTAGCAGGCCTTGCCAATAATTATGGCGTCCGATACGACAACTGTGGCTGGAACGGCGCACTTGACGATATCTGCAAAGATCAAAAGAAACCTTATCCCGGAGCAGCCGGAATTGGCACCGTTATGGAGCAGACATGCGTAAACGGCGGTGCTGTATGGGACGGACCGGAACTGATCTGGACTGAGGATTTCAAGAATCTCAACACATCGCTTGAAGATGGATATCTTGAAAGACATTGGGGCACATTTCCAAACTTCGACGGCATTTGGCTTGATATGTTCGGCAAGATCATTGACGGCACCATGTATATCCCTTCAAGACAAGAAGTGTTGGATAAGACAAAAATTGCCATTGTCAACGATATCACAGGAGGCAACGACGAGGATAAATACGCGGCTTGGGATAATCTTTATGACGGCCTTTATCAGCAGGATGATCCATTCAATAGATACGACGGACATTGGATGAACAATTATCTCTACCTCAAAAAAACAGGTCGATACGGCGCCATTCCTGTAATGCTTGAAGCTCACGATGAGTTGGCAAAGCAGATTCCTGTCCTGGTCAATAAGTCAGCACGAAATACCAGATGGTCAACCATCAACAAGAAAGTAGAGGAATTCAACCAATATTATCCTGAAATTTCTGAAGGAGACCTCTATGTCAACCGTTTCAAGAACCAGCTTGTAACGTATACTCCTTATTCCAACATCAATGGGAAAAAATCAGCTACTGCAAGAATACCATTGCAATATAATACTTGCGAGACACTTGAACTGAAATATGATGTGCTTTCTTCAGGAGTAATCCGCGAATATGGCGACCACATTGACTTCTACCTTAACAATTTCCGCAATGACTCTACAACAATGAGGGAAGATGTTATCAAGATAGAAGGGCTGAATGGCACTCCTTCGTATGAGCTGAAACAGCATGCTCAATATAAGGCTACAATAAAAGAGGAATACAATGCATCGGAAAATAGTTATACACTGTATGTTAGCCATCTTGGTCCGTTAGATCTCTCCGTTAGGTGTTCCGGAAATGCCGACCGCAGAGGAATGACAGATGCAATTCCGTCTGACAATGCGCTTTCAATTCCAAAACAGCCGGAAGCATTTAAGGGTCCTATTATAATAGAGGCTGAGAATATGGGATACCGATACATAGGTAATTTGGCTCTGACTCACTCAGGCTGGTGGGCTCCAGACTATTCTGAATTTTCAGGTTTGGGATTCGTAGAAATGGGATCTAACAAAAAGGCGACACTCCGCCACATTCTCACTCTTCAGGATGCGGGCGAATATGATATCTACGTTCGCTATTGCAACACAGCCGGTGATGCAGATATAGAAATAGTGGTCAATGGTGAAGCTAAGACATTCACCATCGAAAAGGCGGCGAAGAATGACTGGAAGAAACTTAAAGTTCCCGCTTCGCTCAATGCAGGAGATAATACATTTATTATAAACAACATCTCCGGAGTTGGACCAACTGTAGACCAGATCATATACATTCCCAAAGGCACAGAAAGTGAGAAATTCCTCGTTTCAATAAGAGAAGTTGAAAACGGCAAAGTCTCTGCTGATGTCAGCGAAGCATCTGAAGGGCAGAAAGTGACATTGACAGTCACTCCGGAAGAGGGTTATGCACTTAAGGAACTTAGAATTGTCAATTCTGTCTACTACTCTATGTCTAAGACAATCGAGATCAAGGATTCCGGCGAAATATCATTCATAATGCCTGACGACAACGTCACCATACTGCCGATATTCATTGACACCTCTTCTATCTATAAGCTTGATTTCTCTAATGTGTCAAACGGAGATATCCCAGAAGGATGGCGCTGCGTTCAGGAGGACAATGAGGTGCATCAATATCCTAAGTCATTTACTTCGGGAGCCAGGACTTTGAAGGATTTCAAGGGATACCAAGGAAAAGCTCTATACTGGAGAAACAACAGGGCTGAATACGGATCCTTGAATGACTATAAACTCAACCTGGAGCCGGGAGAATACAAGGTGACATTCGCTATGGCAGCCTGGAAAGGAAGTCCCAAGTATAATGTTGTGATCCGAAATGCAGATACCAGCAAGGATGTTGTGGAATCAGAAGCGTTCAATACCGCTGTAAATGTCAATGGCAATACATCGGCTGATGTTTCTTCTGAAGAACTGCATGAATTCAAATTCACTCTTCCTGAAAAAGGCAACTATATCATACGATTCACCGATAAATCTACTGTGGGTGGTTTCCACGAATTCCTGTTGCTTGAATGCAAACTGAATCATATCGGCAACACAGGCGTTGAGACCATCACAGATGGAAGGAATGGTGTGCCGGCAGGCATTTACACTCCGCAGGGTATAAAGATCAGTTCAATGCAATCAGGACTTAACATCGTGATTGAAGCAGACGGCACCGTACGGAAAGTGATGAAGAAATAACCAGAATTTCATATTATCTTATAATGACGCACAGTTCGTGCGTCATTTAAATATAGAAAAGCGCATAAGCCCGAGGCTTATGCGCTTTTCTATTAATAAAACGTATAATAATTACTTGTTGATGTACTTCTTGCCGTTCTTGATAACGATACCACGATAGTTTTCATCAACGGGCTGACCATATAGGTTGTAGATTACATCATTAGCAGCTTTAGTATTGGTGATTGAAGTAACTCCTGATCCTCCGGAAATAGCCGTTACTTCAGTTACTACGGCTTTTTCAAGACCGTCAGGCCAAATACCACCTTGCCAACCGGCAGCAATCTTTATGAAGTTGAGGTGCACGAATCCGGCATTTGCAAGTTCGCTATATTCACTAAAAATAAAAGAGAACTTGCCTTCCTCATCAGTATTAATCTTGATATCAGTGCCAGGACCCTGAAGATCTACACGATTCAAATAAAAACGCATGGTGATTCCGGGTGTAGCCACGCCTTCGATACCTGCATACGCAGAGAGATCTGCATAGAGATCACCATTACAAGATTGCGGGCCGATCACCATATCACCTTGTCCGAGTTCCTTACCGACATTGTACTCACATCCAGTCTCAGCGTCTTCAATGACAGTTGCATCGGCATTCCAGCCAGTCCACTTATGCCACCATTCAGCTGTAATATCGCTGGCAGCAATGGGAACCTCATTGGAGATCAAGTCAATAGACTCTACAACGGCTTTATCCAGACCGTCAGGCCAAGCACCACCTTGCCAACCGGCAGCAATCTTTATGAAGTTAAGGTGCACGAATTCAGCATCAGCAAGTTCGCTATAGTCACTGAAAATGAAAGAGAACTTACCTTCCTCATCAGTATTAACCTTGATATCTGTACCAGGACCCTGAAGATCTACACGATTCAAATAAAAACGCATAGTGATTCCGGGTGTAGCTACGCCTTCGATACCTGCATACTCAGAGAGATCTGCATAGAGATCACCGTTACAAGATTGTGGGCCTACCACCATATCACCTTGCCCGAGTTCTTTGCCTACATTGTACTCACATCCAGTCTCAGCATCTTCAATTACAGTAGCATCGGCACCCCAGCCAGTCCACTTATGCCACATTTCTGCTGTGAGTGGAGTTTGGGCACTCATGCCAAGGGCTGCAGCAACAGCTGCACACATTAGTGTAAATTTCTTCATAATTAATTTGATATTTGGGTTATAAAAATTATTAAGGGCATGACATAATCATTTATGTCACACCCTATTCTTAATCAAAATTACTTGTTGATGTACTTCTTGCCGTTCTTGATAACGATACCACGGTAGTTTTCATCAACCTTCTGTCCGTATACATTGTAGATTACATCATTAGCCTTAACAGCAGAAATGCTATCTACAGCAGTTTCTTCGCCACCTTTCTGGAACCAAAGCTTAATGTTGTCAACATAGCACTGGTTTTCGCAAGGACGGAAGCCAAAGCTCATCCAGAACTGAGTCTTCTTACCAAATTCCTCAGCAACTTTTTCTCCATCCCAACTTTCTTTAGTCATGACTTGTTCACCTGATTCTTCATCCATTACAGGCTCACCGTTTTCGTCAACTACAGGCACATCAACCTCGCGAGGTACCCAATTGAAAGTAGAAGGATAGAATTCAACTTTACACCATTCACCTACAGTTGGAACACCGGATGAAGCACGCTGCACGCCATCACCAAGCGGTTCCCAACCCCAAGGATAACCATCTTTCAACTTAAGGGACGGAGCCTGACCGCTACCTGTAAATTGAGCACCATTAGTGTAATCCTCACCCGGGAGGTCTGTTACGTATACATCATACTCAATGAGACGGAGGTCATCGAAAGTATATCCTTCCGGAACAATCACCGGCTCAGTAACGAAAATGTTGGTATGTCCACCATAAATCACGTGAGCGCAATTGTTGTTATAGCCTTCCGGACCTAAATCAATTACCATGTCAGGACGGTTAACGCCACCACCGTTTGAACCTACATATGGAGAAGAGAATGCACCATCAACTTCTTCGGATACAGGCCATTCATCGAAATTGAATTCGAAGCAAGCGGCAGTAGACTTGTCAAGAGCAGCTTCGTCTTTTTCACGCTGAGACACTTCCTTATTCAGATAGAAAGTGAAACTCTTCACGTAGTAGTTAGTAGAATTGAAAATACCAAACGACATACCAAATGCGGTAGAAGAAGCCTTACCGTCATTTCCTTCAGTGAACACAAGTTCATCAGCGGGATAGAATGTTGCAGTATTCCATTCATTAACAGTAGGCACTTCGTCATATTCGAGAGTCTCTGTCCATGTGCCGGGCCACATATCAGCAGGATCCTTGATCACGATGCTGAATTTATATCCATCTGCCTGGGTTGGCATGAATACAGCCTCAATCATCTCTATGTCTGAGAGTTTATAACCCTTTGGCATGGGAACTTGAGGAATACGAGCCCAGGTATCCCAACGGAGAAAACCTTCATCATTAAGGTCTTCCTCTCCTTTGTGTCCTTTCACGAGGAGAGCGTTGCCATCACCATCGGGACTTTCTACGATCACCATATCAGCATTTGGTGCGCCACCGTTAGTATTGATCAGTGTACCCAATTCATATTCACCAAAGTTAATGGTGAATTCGTCTTGAATACTTTCAGCATTTGCATTAAATGCAAACATGCCGGCCAGCGCTACAGCTGACAAGGATTTCAGATAATGAAACTTCATAAGAATTCTTTTTAAGGTTAATAAATAGTATTGTTGTTTAGTTGTTTAATCGTTTAGGGGTTTAGGAGGGGAGGGTGTTCAGGTTTGAGGGGGCTGAACACCCTTCCTTTCCATTTTATCCTTATTACTTGGAAAGACCTTTCACTATGCCTTCGTAGATGAAACTGCGGTTACCGCTCTGCTGCCATGGTGCAGTCTCAGAAGCGGTATCAAATACTGATGAGAAAGAGATCCCCTTAGCATTGCTGCCAAGGTCAGAAATCAACGTACTGATGATGAGATTATAGTATTCTCCTACAGCCTGACGTTGTTCAACAGAGAGGTTAATCGGATTGGCTTGAGTACCATCTTCATTAAGGACATTGACTTTCAGTGACACCCTTACTGCTTTGCCTAAAGTAGCAAGGCTCTTGATTGCTGCTACAGTGTTGGCATCTATTGCCGACTGAGCAGTTGCATCAAAGCTATATGATGCAGAGAGAACGACATTTACTCCGTCAACTTTCACACCATTGCCTTCAAGCTTCTGAATTTCTGCTTTGAGATCTGCTACATTGGAAACCATTTCATCACCGACAGTGAGATTCTGGCTTACGTAGAATTTAGCATCACTGCCTGCCTTTGCTGCAACTGCCTTCTGCACATCTGCTACATATTTGTCGCCGAGGTAGTCGCTCCAAAGGAACTTGGCATTGACAGTCTCAAGAGGTTGGTCAAAGATAACATAATCTTTCACAGAAGCTGCACAAATCTCAGTAATGCCATCTACCCACTTGTAAAGTTCTCCACTGATAATTTCAGCCTTTTCCTCAGGAGTCTTTACGATTACAGTGTCATCGCCCGTGTTATGCATAAGCTGGATTGTAATGTCATCAATGCAACAAGTGATGTCTGATCCATATACACCCAATGCCAACTTAAATGAATTCTTTGCCTTCTCAGCGTTGCTCAGTTTCAACTTTGACAAATCGAATACATATTCTTCCCATTGGTTTTCAGAACTATATGGATTACCTTTCTCATTATAGCCTGCACTCTCAACTTGGAATCTTGAAGAAGAAGGCTTACCACTGATAAACAAACATTTGAGTTTAACTCTTGACACGTCTGCCACTGTGAATCCATCAGGAAGTTTAACCTCAGGAAGCATAGGAAGGTCAAGTTTTAAATTTTTACCACAAAGCACCTTTCCTTGCTGACCCAACGGATCATCAATGACACTCACATTGGCAGATCCTGCCTGACTCTTCGAGGAAGGATACTCTTTTCCTATTGCATCGTTTTCAAAATCAGTTATAAGAATATCCTCATTCCAAGGCTGATACGGTATCACAACATCAGCAATGAGAGACTTTAAATAGGAAGATGGAATATTGACATCCGAACATAAAGCCGGACCGAAGACATTTATTCCTGCCTTCTCTGCAGTCTCCACAAGATTGGATAGAGGCGTAAAATCATATGTATCTGATTCGGTCTTAATTGCCAAAGGAGTAATGGCAACAGCGCTTTCAACCTGATTGAAATTCGTCTTCACAATGCCATATAACAGTTCCTGAGCAGCGAATACATCAGGATTAACAGCGACACCTATCTTTAGAGATGCGTCATCTGTATACTTACAGAGCACGTCGTAAGACGATAGTCGTTCTGAGAGAGCGACATCAACGGGCTTATCCGGTATCTGAAAAGAATCCTTATAGTCTTCTGCGCAAGATGCAAGAATTAGACAAGCAGACGCCAGCGGCAACCAGTTTATTATATACTTTTTCATTGGATTCAAGTTTTACTTTATTTCTAAATCCGGATACTGAGCATTTACATTTCTGTCGCGCATAACGAGAGTATCAGTAACAGCAAGGCTCCAGCCATCCGGGTGGCTCACTGTGTAGTCAAGATACAGACCGTCTCTATCAACACCGCTTATCGCCTTTTTCTCCGACTTCTTCAAGAATTTGCCGGAACCACTTACAGATACTCCATCATCGGCTGAAGTTATAGTGCAACTTCCGTCTTCAGAGAAGTTCAATCGCAGAGTATAAGAATACTTATGGTCGGCATCAGTCTGAGTGGACAGTGGAAGATCACAACTCTTATAAGCTGAAGTTGAGACTGACACCTCCTCATCACGCTCAATAAATTGCTTATGACGCTTGACATCAGTAACGGCACCATCAGCCGTAATATGGTCTACGCCTCGACGTAGATACGTACCGTTCCATTGATTGACAAAACGCAGCGAGTACACCACAAAGTCTTTTGGAGCTATATTCCAGTCTGAAGCAATAAATCGGTTGGGATTTTCCACAAGTTTCTTTCCTTGGAGGATTGAATCCGTACCTTCGACCCCTGTCATCACAAATGGAAGGACATAATTGAAGTCAACTGCCTTGGGGTCGTTGAAGAATTTTTCGGTCAGATGCACTGTTATGCCGCCATCTATCCTTCCTTTCGGAATGATGAGATCCTTATCCTCAATCTCGTAATAATCTTCAGGAAGGATAGTCACCTGATGTCCGCCCCAATCCTCGGTGTAAAACAGATTGTCGCAAAGAGAATGATCCACCTTATAGTGAATCACCCTATCGGCATTATTGCCGTAGGCTCCTCCCCTTACTGCCTTCACTTCAAATTTATGCTGATTGTCGAGCGTAAGGTCAATATTCAACGCCTCTCCAAGTTCTATGGTACGTCCAATCGAAGGCTTGGCAAAATACACCGTCTGATATTCGAAATCCGGAAATTCATTCTCGGAATTCGAGCAGGATGCAAGAGTTGCGCCCACAAGAAGCGCTATTGTAAAAAGCTTTGTTGTTTTCATTTCTGTTCGGTAGTTAATTAGGTTATCACCATCCCTCGTTTTGATCAAGATTAGAATATTTCAATACTTCCTGCTGAGGAATAGGACCATAATACATGAAATTTGTGAAAGCTCTCTCCTCAACCTCCGGAAGCAGAGTGTAAGTTCCTGCATTGATATCTATGCCCTTAGCCGGCTCGTTAAGATTAGCTTTCCACCGGCGTAGATCCCAGAAACGGAAGCTTTCGAAGCAAAGTTCAAGACGACGCTCGTTTCTGATAAGTTCACGCATTTTTTCCTTAGAAACTGCACACTCATCAAGATAAGTCACATCTTTAATACCTGCACGTGAACGTATAGCCTTAATCACATCATAGGCGCTGTATCCATGACTTCCTGCTCCTTTCGGACCCCATGCTTCATTTGCAGCCTCCGCATAATTGAGGAAAAACTCAGTATAACGGAACCTCGGCTCCACATGTACCTTATTTTGAGCTCCGGAAGGATTACAATTTACATCCATACGGAGACGCTTTTTCATATAATAGCCGGTACGCGTAGATGTTTCACGTTTATTGAGACCATCTGCAGTTGTAGCATCACTTCCCGTATAAATAGGAGTATTGTTGACACCTTCAGCAGCTCCGTTGTAAATAATATATGCATAGAGTCTCGAATCTCTGCCGGAATAAGGATTTGCCTCATTATAACCGCTTCTGCCGTCAGAGATCGGATATCCGTTAGCCATCGGGAAAGCATCTACGAGGTTCTGGGTAGGATTCATACGTCCGTTTCCGTAAAGAGAGGGTGGGAAATGTTCACTCTCCTGATTTCGGTTATCACTTGTATTTGCTCTCCAAAAAATCTCTTTGGTGCATTTTCCCTCGCTGAGATCTTCAATTTCCTTATTATTGCAATAATAAGTAATGCCATTGGGATCCATACCGGAGATTCCGCCTATCGCATCAAGCACTGAAGCGGCTGCGTCAGCGGCTGTATTCCATTCGATTCCGGAAGCCTCAAAAGCGGGACTTGCAGCAAGTAGAGTCACACGTGAGCGTATAGCCCTGGCGATTGTACGGTTGATCATTTGGCGACCATACTCACCCATCACACGATTATAAAGACCTAAATTATCAGTCACCTGATCAAAAGGAGCCGGCACCGGATTTCCGGTTGGAATATTCTCAAACTCGACAGGAAGATTAGCCTCAGCAATGTCAAGATCAGAGAGGATCATGTCGACACATTCCCTAAAAGTGGCTCTCGGAATATTGTAGTTGTCGGAAGAAGTAAGATACTTATCAAGCTTCATGACGCCCATCAATCTTCCGTCGGGAGTATAACCGGCATGATTTCTAAGAAGATAATACATGAAGAGAGCTCTCAGACCGTGAGCCTCGCCCACAAATCTCATACTGAACAATTTTGCGACAACAGGATCTTCAGCCCAAGTCACAGTCGGCTCATTTTCCAGAAACATATTTATGTTCTGAATATTATTGAAATAGCGATCCCAAACCGAAACCGGGTTGTTGGCACTTGTCCAGCCACCTTTTGCGATATTGCTGAAAGAATTGTTCTTGTCACTTGTCACCGCGTCGTCGGTAGCATATTCGCTGTTATCATAGTATCCCGGCACATTTCTATATATGTGAAGGAGGAAACCATGCGCGAACTGCGAATTAGTCTGCATCTGGCTTATGTCGGAGAGATTGTCGTTGGCTGGAGTAAAGACATCGTCGCAACTCGTAAGCACTCCGCAGGCAAGCGCGCACAGCGCAGAATATAATATTTTCTTATTCATGATTTTCTGTCGATTTTAAATGTCAGAAAGTAATCTGTGCACCGATGTTGTAAGCCCTTGTCTGAGGCCCCCAGCTATAGGCACGTTCCATTTCCTTACGTTCCTTCGAGATGACAGCGAGGTTATCTCCCTGAATGTAGACGCTCAGTCCGCTCACAACCTTACCGGTAAAGATCGATGCCGGCAGATCGTAGGTCAACTGCACCCTACCGATATTGAAGCGGTCGGTCTTATATCTCCAGAATGTAGAAGTCTGGTTGTTGTTGTTTGTTGAGCCTGTTGTAAGGCGTGGATAAAGCGCGGTAGATGCAGTCTCCGGAGTCCAGCGATACAATGCGTTTTCAGAGTATTTGCTGTCACCGCCGTTGTTGTAGTATGAATTATTCTTGTATCCGATACCTCCAGTCTGTCCGGTACCCCATACAAAGAGAGTGAATCCACGCCATTTAGCGGTAAGATTGATACCAAAATTGAACTTAGGAGTCCAGTTTCCGAGATAAACGCGGTCATTACTGTCTACAACGCCGTCTTCATTGACATCTTTATACTTAAGGTCGCCCGGTCGGAGTGTGCCGCCGAATGTCTGGCGGATGTTGCGGTTGTCGATCTCTTCCTGGCTTTCAAAGAATCCCTCGCATATGTAGCCGAAGCTTGAATTCAGAGGGCGACCGACAGTAGCAAGATATTTCTCGGCTGGCATTTCGTCGCGACGTGTGTACTTATCTGTCAGATAAAGACCTGAAAAACCTACACCAAGTTCAACCTCACCGAATTTCTTATCCAACTGAAGAGAGAAGTCGAAACCGGAACGACGCTCGTTATTATAGTTCATCCATGAGAGGAAAGACGCGTCATACTGATTCATGAACGAAGGAACGATTGATGCAGTACCCTGAGTAAGACCACCGTTCTGATCATATGTAAACCAGTTTGCATTCAGTTTAACGAGACCGGCTACGAAACTTGCGTCAAGTCCTACACGAAATTCCTTGCGGGTGATGAATGTAAGATCGAAATTATCGCTTCGCATAGGAGCTGTGGTCCAGCCTCCGCTGTTGCCATCGCGCCATGTGAACCAGCCGCCTTTATATTTATTGTAGCCTGCCCACATATACCAATCGCTGATGTCAATATCCTGATGGAGATTAGCTACGGATGCCATGATCTTCAAATCGTCGATCCAGCCGGCACCTTCGCGCACGAACTTTTCTTGTCCCAGTCTCCAAGCTATTGTAGCAGCAGGAGAGAATGCATTGCGATGTCCCGGCGCAAGTTTGCTTGAATGCACAAGCACTCCGGTAAGGGTAGCGTAGTAGCGGTGATCGTAATTATAGTTCAATTCAAGGCCTGCATTAACATTTGTATTCTTGTGATAAGAACTATTGTTGTGATCAGCATCGGCAGAATTACTGCGCTGGTATCCCCATCCAAGGAGAACTGCATCGAAATAGTTGCGTTCGGCAAATATTCGATTGTAGTCAAACTGGGCGCGGAACTGCATGTTCTGATAATAAGTTGACTCACCCACAAACTCATTTGTGGAATTGGTATCGTTGCCATGCTTATTGAGTCCCACTATCATGTCCTGACCGTTGACGTTTGCCCATGTAGGCTCATACACTGCATATCCCTCGCTGAATCCCTCGCTATAGAAAGAACGATAGTCAATTCCGTATGCAGTCTTAAATGTCAACCCTTTAAGAATCCTGTTCAGGTCAAAATTGAGACCTACATCGAAGGTGAAAGAACGAGTCTTGTTCTTTACATAACCTGCTTCATATGAATCAGCGATTGCATTGGTAGAGTTGCTTGAAGTTCCGCCGAGAAGATATTTTCCATCGATGAGGGTAGCAGACTTGATCATATCCTGAAGAGAAGCATTGTTAGGATCGATCATATCTACCGGGAGAAGCACCGAGAATCTATTTGGCCAAGTTCCGGAAGCCATACCCCAGATGTCGCCTCGTGAGCCATAAGAGTCATTGACCACCATAGAAGCATTGGTAAAACCGGTTAGCCAGTTGGTGATGGTCATATCCACATTACCGCGCACATTAAAACGCAGATCATTATCCTTCTTATGGTTACCAACCTTTATCATGCTATTGTTTCGGTTAAGTCCCACATTCAGATAATAACGTGTCTTCTCATTGCCTCCGCGAATCTGTCCGTTAAGACCAAACCAGAATGAATTTTTCTTCAGATATTGGTCGTTATAATATCTCTGATCAGGATAACGGTAAGGATTGGTTCCAGCCGCAGTGTTGTAAATAGTTGCGGCGTCATATCTTTCAGAGATTCCATCGTTACGACACGCCTCGTTATAAAGGGTCATGTAGCTTGCAGCATCAAGATACTGATCATAACTCTTAGGCACGTTTATACCTGTTGTAGCACGGAAATCAATGGTCATTCTCTGGTTAAGACCACGTTTTGTAGTGATGAGAGTCACACCCTTTGCACCCTGGCTTCCATAAAGAGCCACTGCAGCCGCTCCTTTAAGATAGCTGATGCTTTCAATTTCGGAAGGCTTTAGGTCAGCAGCGTCACGAGGCATGCCGTCAACGAGCACAAGAGCAGACTGCCCCCAGCTTGAAGGGCCCATGAGTGACATAAGGCTACCGTCGAGAGCACTCTCCGTGAAGTTCTTTTTCATCAGCTGCTCATAATCCACCTGCTGCACCGCAGTGATCACATCGCCTGCCTCCTTAGTCTGGAAAGCGACATGCACGAGGCTGTCGCCTGTGGCGATCTGAGCCTGCGCCGCAAAAGCGGCAGCCGTGGCCAACATGACAGAGCATCCTATATTTTTTGCTATAGTTTTCATTGCAAGATGTTTTGATTAGTTGGTTTACCAACCCGGATTCTGCCCGAATTCAGGATAAATGTTTACGTCGGCTGTGGGTAGAGGGAGCCAGTAGTGACGCTCTTCAAGCTGACGCTCAAGAATAATCTCTTCTCTGATATTCACCACGCGGTTGTCCATAGGATTTGCGTAGTCAATACCGGGAGCGCGGTCAAACTCAAGACGAGTCTTAAATGTATAAGGACGCTCTGTAAACAGCAGCCAGCGGCGAAGATCGTGGAAACGATGACCCTCAAACGCAAGTTCTACAGCACGTTCACGACGCAACTCGCTCATGAAAGATTCGGTAGATCCAAGATATTTCGAATTGATTCCCGGAACTCCGGCGCGTGCGCGAACTTTATCGACTGCCTCCACTGCTGTCATGCCAAAGCTCTGAGCCTTGGAAGAAGGCGAACCGTAACCGTTAGCGACAGCCTCAGCATAGAGAAGATACACATCGGCAAGACGCATGAAACTTAAAGCCATGCATATCTCATACTCATTATATGTACCGCACTGCTTAGCTACAAGCGGAATCCACTTAAGTTCCACAAAACCGGTCTGGTTTGCCTTGCCGCCGCCATGGTTGCGCATATCGCCCTTGCTGTAAAGACTGGCATATTTGACTTCTTCATCAAGTTTGCCTTGATCATCTTTCACAATCTGTGCGCCATCATAACCGAATATCTTATAGAAGCGGGGATCACGATTTTTCCAAGGGTGAGTAGGATCATAACCTGATGCAGGATCAGCCTCAGTCCATGAAGGAATAGGGAGACCGTTTGCCATACCAAAATAGAGCACATAGTTTGCAGTAGGCTGCACTTTCACGCCTGAAGAAACTATCTTCTGATAGAGATAATCATTCTTTTGGTTCCAGTTGCTGCCACCGAGAAGTTCGCAAAGATTTTCCCAGAAGATTGTCTCCTTCAAGCCGGGAACGCGTGTGCCGCGGTCTGCATAATGGAAAAGTTCGGAATATTGTTCAAACGGTGCAAGCTCGTATCTTCCAGATTCCTCAGTAATTGCAAGAGCCTGTCCGAGAAGTTCCGCACCACGCTTGCAAAAGTCAGCGTTATATGTAGCAGATCCTGTAGACTCCTTGTTCATAAGAGGGCTTCCTGCATAAAGCAATGTTTTGCCGGCATAAGCAAGAGCCATAATCTTATTAGCACGTATCTGGTTATTACCAAGAGTTGCCTTGCCCGCCTCGGTCTTATCCCAGTCTATAGGAAGAAATTTTGCAGACTCCTCCATGTCAGCGGCAGCGAGTTCAGCACACTGCTGGAAGTTCATTCTGGGAAGATTGGGAGTCTCGCCTGAAGGCAGTACATGATCAATATAAGGAAGACCTCCCCAATATGTCATTAGCATAAAGTGGTTCCATCCTCTGAAGAATAGAAGCTGTCCCTTGATAAGGTCACGCTCTTCTTGAGTAGCGTCAACAAGCCGGTCAAGATTGTCAAGACCGATATTTGCCTTACGTATGCTGTACCAACAAAGTTTCCATACATTTCCCTTATCAGAACGAGTCTGAGAAGAAGGATTTCCTGAATCAAGGCGAGGGAAACCATAAACATATTCTCCTCCATCTACCAAAGGGCGATAGTTGCCATTATCAACAAAACGTGCCATGGGTCGCGTATCGGTAGGCTCCCAATATTCATCCTCTCCTAAATTCCAACTACTATGGTATTCATTGGCAATAGCCTTTGGAATAGCGCTATAGAGTTCTTCTACAAAACCTTGGAAATTCCTGAAGTTTTTATAAGGTTCGTTCTCGTCAATGTCGCTGCCGGGAGCCTTGTCAAGGTAGTCGCTGCATGCACAGGTGAGCAGCAGCAAACCTCCAAGCAGAGTTTTCGAGATATTTGATATATTAATTTTCATCTGTAGGCCATTTAAAGTGTTATGTCTAATCCTAAATTGAATCGGCGCACCGTCGGATATGCACCGTTGGTAGATCCATAGCCTCCGAGATTAGCCTCGCGGTCATCGGGCATCTTAGTCCAGAGCCAGAGATTGTCGCCGTTGACAAATACACGGCATCCGCTAAGCCCGATCTTACCTATGATATTTTTCGGGAAATTGTATGAAATCTCCGCATTCTTAAGACGTACGTATGAGCCGTCGTAGCTATAGCGTGTTCCACGCGCAGATGGATCCGTCTTAGTCTCCCACCTTGGCATCGGAAGTCCGGATCCACCGGGAGTCCAGTAAGTTCCTTCGACATATGCCACTACATTGGAATTCTGGAATGTGGGGAAAGTCACCTCGCGGGTCACATTGTTGACACCGTAGAACTGAATCATCGCGCTCAGACCCTTCCATTCAAAACCAAGAGTGGCATTGTAAGTATTCTGAGGAATGGAACTGAATCCTACCGGAGCAAGATCGTTGGTATCTATAACGCCGTCGCCGTTAAAGTCGACGATCATATAGTCGCCAGGAAGTTTATTAGAATTGTTTGATACAGTCTCAGTCGACCCCATTATGTCGTCCCATGTGCTCATGGTGCCATAGTCTATATAATCGCGGTTTTGACCGATAGCATATCCTTCCTGCTTACGATAAGATGGAAGAAGAGGTTTATCATCACGGAACTTCACCTCATTAGTAGCGTGCGTCATGCTTGCATTGAGCCAAAGTCTTGTATCATGATTGAACGGATAGTTAAATCTCAGTTCAAGTTCATAACCCTTGCTGTCCACAATACCAAGGTTGGCACCGGGAGCATCTGTTCCGAAATAAGATGGAATCGCACGGTCGCCGCCTGCTATATAGATATCGCTGCGGTGGTCGGCAAATAAATCGACATTACCGCTGATTATATTATTCAGGAAGCCAAACTCGATACCGAGATTCTTCTTAGTGACCTTTTCCCAGGATATATCGGGATTACCAAGTTGACTGATGCGGTAGAAAGCATAAGGAGAAGAAGCGGGATTCACCATACCCATGGCAACGTTGCCGCCATATGCAAATTGGTCACGATAGAGCCAGCGTCCACCTGCGCTGTCGTCACCGACCTTACCCCATGAAGCACGGAATTTCAACTGACTGAGCCAACGCGAGCAGCGTTCCATGAAGTGCTCTCCACTAAGACGCCAGCCTAAAGACACAGATGGGAAGAAGTCGAAACGGTTTTTCGAACCATATTTCTCCGATCCGTTGTATGCGCCGTTGAACTCAGCAAAGTAACGAAAATCGTAGTTATATGTGGCCCTGACTACCCAGTCTTCACGATAGTGGTGGAATTCAGAACCTCGGGCATAGTCTTCACGAGAGAAAACACCCATTAAGCCAACTTCATGATCGCCAAAAGTACGGTTATAGTCAGCCTGTACGGAATAGTAGATCTTACGGAATGTATATCCCTTGTTGACCTCGCCTCCCTGAGTGGTCCAGTATACACCCTCAGCAAAGTCAAGTTGAGAGCCGGAGTTAACTACAGGCTCTGCATATGACACCTGACCGGTAGCGGGATCTACCCACTTACGCTGTGCCGGAGTATCAAGGTCCACTATACCGCGGCGACCTTCAAGGAAACTATAGTCGAGAGAGAATCTTCCTTCAAGACGCAGACCGGGAGTGACAAACTTAAGATCCTGGCTCAGCACGAAGTCTGTATTGATTCTTGTAGTGGTCTTCTTCTCAACGCCACCGAGCGACAGGTTATAGGCGGAGTTAGGCACGTCAGCATTACGAGGTGCATAAAAACCCCATGTTCCATCACTATAAATAGGACGGATCGAGCCTGGAGCTGTCTTGTAAGCAGCACTCCAGAAATCGGCACCGATAGGATCATCGAAATAACGTCCGTAGGGACTTTGCTTGCCACCGTTAGACCCAAATAGGTTTACTCTCAAGGTAGTGGTCGGAGTAAGCTGGAAGTCAAGGTTTGAGCGAGCGTTTACACGTGTAAAGCCGAAACCTGCACTATAGCCGCGATGATTATCAAAACGCTTGAAAATGTCACCCTCATGCAGGAAGTCGATCGCAGCATAATATTTCACGAATTTTGTGCCGCCGGAAACATCGACACTTACATTCTGTGAAAAAGCCACATCCTTAAAGAGATAATCCGCCCAATCCACATTAGGATACTGATCCCATTCATCAGAATTTGCCGGATTTCTGAACTTATCCAGCACCTCAAGAGGGAATATCTCACCCCAAGAATTGGTGCCCGGGATAGAAAGTTCACGTTCGATAGCCTGATTTCTCAAGAGATATGAGTCATATGCATCATATTTTTCCGGAAGTTTAGAAGGGACTTTCGCTGTGAAATTTGCACGGGCATGCACCTGAGCAGCACCTTCGCTACCACGTTTGGTAGTAATGAGGATAACGCCATTCGCACCCTTCACACCATATACAGCAGTAGCGGATGCGTCCTTAAGAACGGAAACCGAAGCCACAGAAGAAATATCTACCGACGACATTTCTCTTTCTACGCCATCGACAAGCACAAGAGGATCAGAACCGTTCCATGAAGTCTGACCACGGATTACAATTTTCGGATCCTCATCACCCGGCATACCGCTGGATGCAATAGTAGTCACACCCGGCAAGTTACCGGTAAGAGCGGCTCCAAGATTAGAAACGCCACCAGAGCGGGCGAGAGTCTCACCTGAAGTCTGCACAATAGCACCTACCACGGATGCTTTCTTCTGCTGGCCATAACCAACCACCACGAGTTCGTCGAGAGTAGAGTCAGCAGATTTCAACTCCACGTTGATCGAGGTTCTGGAATTGACCTTTACAGTCAGAGTCTCCATGCCGACATAAGTGAAGCGAAGTTCATTTTTCTTAATGTTCGGCACATCAATTGAGTAATTACCATCGAGGTCCGTGACTGTACCACCTGGCACACCCACAACCATAACGGTAACTCCGATGAGTGGTTCGCCAGTGTCATCAACGACAGTTCCTTTCACTGTGTCAGCCCTTGCCGCCAGTGCAGAAGTCATGATGAAGATCAGCAACAAAGCAATGCTGTGAAGCAGTCTGTGTTCATTTTTCATCGTTAGAT
>CAMWQF010000015.1 GCA_947176285.1 uncultured Porphyromonadaceae bacterium | reverse complement strand
TTTAGTAATTTTGTAGAAATTTTACAACCACACCATGAACCTGTTTAAATCAACTCTCATAACATCTGTTGCTTTGGCATCTGCCACTCTATCATTGGCAGGGAATAAGACTCTTGAAGATGCTTTTCTATCCCCGGACGACCAACACAAGCCGTTGATCATATGGCAATGGATGGATGGTCTCGTAACAAAAGAGGGAATTACCCGCGATCTTGAGGCTTTTAAGGAAGCCGGATTGGCAGGCGTTCAGAATTTCCAAATCGGTGGACCTCAGCAAATGCGTATTGGAAATCCTGACAATGCTATTGGAAATGACAACTGGAAAGATCTTCTGCGTTGGACTCTTGACGAGTGCGAAAGACTCGGTCTAACTTTCGGCACCCACAACTGCCCCGGTTGGTCTTCAAGCGCATATCCTACTGTAAAGCCGGAATATTCAATGCAAAAGTTGGTATTCACAGAAACTCCATATCAGAAAGGGAATCGAAAGATATGCCTTCCGACTCCAGATGTAGATCCTCAATGGAACTATTATGAAGATGTTGCCGTTATAGCCACCCCAAAAGACTCAGTTGTCTCTCTTAATCAAATTATAAACCTTACTGAATTCTTCGATTCATCCACCGGGGAATTGAGTATTCCTAAAAAACTGAAACTTCCGGAAGATATCATACTTCTACGCATAGGACAGACCACCAATGGGAAGACTAATGAAGCACAGTCTCCGGAGACGGGAAGGGGCTTGGAATGCGACAAATTAAGCCGGGAAGCAGTAAAGTCATTTTGGGACGGGTATCCAACTATGGTGATTGAGACAGCCGGTGACCATGTGGGAAAAACCTTTACTCACATTGAAATTGACAGTTATGAGGCAGGAGGTCAAACTTGGAGTGCAGTTCTTCCTGACGAATTTCAAAAGCGGAAAGGCTACTCAATCATTCCTTATCTACCATATATGATAGGGATAGTCAAGGAAATTGGTGGGAAAGAGAACACATCCCGATTCTTAAAAGACTGGGCAAATGTGGTGACCGACTGCGTGGCTGAAAACTATTACGGATATATGACCAGCCTTGCCAATGATGCCGGATTGAAGATGATGATAGAGCCTTATGGCACCGGAGGACAAAAACCATTCCGAATCATTGACTTTGAAAAAATAGTCCTTGCGAGCGAAGGTGCAGACATAGCAACTGAATTCTGGCAGGATCCTCCCACATGGGGCTGGAAAGATATTGCTGGACATGAACGAACTATGCGCAAACTTGGTAAACCAATTCTCATAGCCGAGGCATTCACATGCTGGCCACTGAAGGCATGGAGCGATAGCCCGGCTGATATAAAGCGAGTTTGCGATAAAGCATTTTGTTCGGGAGTAAACCGCATGATGCTTCATGCCGGAGCCGCCAATCCATGGCCTAACGTTGAGCCGGGAATGTCGTTTGGCATCTGGGGGACACAATTCGTGCCTGGACAAACGTGGTGGAAAGCGGGAGGAGCAAAAGAACTCTACGGATATATGGCTCGTTGCCAAGCCCTTCTTCAGCAAGGGGTTCCCGCTCGGGAACAACTTCCAAAAATGGAAAGGCTTATCTCTTACAGGCGCACTGACGGAGACACAGATATTATATTTCTCAGCAACCAATCTGATTCGATAGCGACAGAAACCATACCATTTGATCCGAATGGACGGAGTGTAGAGATATGGGATCCTTATTCGATGCAATCCTATTCCACTTCTTCAGATAAACCAATTACAGTAGATATCGAACCTCTTGGATCAAGATTTTTGATTGTCCGACCCGGAGATTCTTCTCTTGGCAAGAAAGAAAACCTGGCACTTGCATCATCACTACCAGTCGACGGCACTTGGACCATCAGTTTTCCAGACGCCGGAATTATCACAACCGACTCTCTATTCTCATGGCCGGATTCTGAAAATCCGAATATCAAGTATTTTTCCGGAACAGCCAATTATTCCATTTCACTTAATATTCCAAAGAAACTGTTGAAGTCAAAAACTGACAAGATTGTGCTTTCACTTGGAGAACTGAAAGACATGGCATCAGTAAAAGTCAATGGAATCCAGATGCCCTTAGCTTGGAAAATGCCATTTGAATGCGATATTACAGATGCAGTGAAAGTGGGAGAAAATAAGATTGATATCGATGTCACCAACCTATGGCCCAACCGAATGATTGGGGATGAACTGGAGCCTGATGATCTTGAATGGAGCGAACCGCTTGTATATGACTATGCTCCTGGAAAGCCTCGTGCAGGATGCTACCTTACCTCTAATCCCGACTGGCTCCGCAACGGCACTGAACGTCCATCTAAAGGGAGAAAGACAGTAGGTTGTTTCAAATTCTTCACTGCTGACTCTCCACTACTCCCCTCCGGACTTCTGGGTCCGGTAGAAATCAAAGTGCTATCACCTCAAGACAAGTAATATTGGCCCATGTTTTTTGTGATGTTGCCATATTGGGAACTATTGGTTGGGCAGACATGGTAGCAGGCGCAGCAACTCGTGCAGTCAGTACCCCACTTAGGATGCCCATCGACCATTGCCACATTACCTACCGGACATGCTTTGGCACATTTGCCACAACCTATGCATGCCTCCGTATAATGCCATTTCTTCGTATTCACTCCCCATTTCTTGAATAGGGGATAGACAAGAGAAGTCTTGAGTTTAGGAAACGGACCGAGATGTACATCGCTTTCCTGTATCCTTGATTTCACTTTTCCTGCTATTGATTCGATTCTGCCTACAGCATCTTTCAATTTCTTTTCCTCAACATCCTTAGAATCAGTGCCAAATCCCGGCAGAAGGACATAGACATTAGGCATTATAAGGCTCCAACTTGAAGAAAGCTTTATTCCTTTCTTCGAAAGGGCTTTCCTCAACATTTCGACAGCCATTCCGGTCTCGTCACCACAAGTCAGCACACACCAAACATACACAGAATATGCTTCGATAGTGTCTATCAAAGATTCCGGCAAACGTTCAATGAAGTCAATCACAATTGGAGGAACACCCCAAGCATAAACAGGAAAGACAAAACCTATAGATTTATCCTTTTGGAGATCTATCGTCTGAGTATAAGGGTCTAAGTTAGGAATAAACCGGACATCCTCCCCCACCATAGAACCAAGCCGAAGGGCAGCATATCGAGAATTGTGAGTGCCGGAGAAATAATAAATCATATAGAATTGATTAAAGAATATGCGATAATCCGAAATAGCATTCGGATTTATAAGTATTTATCAAGACCCCATCTCACAAAAATTGAGATGGGGTCTGAGAATATTCGTTGATTATTTGAAAAGTAAAGGAGCCATTTCGTGGAGAGATCGGCGCCAAGTCAGGAATTCATGAGCAGTGCCCGGAGAAACATAGGAAGTAGCATCGAAGCCGGCAGCCCTCAGGGCATCTACTGACTCCTTTACACGATCCGGATTCTCTTTGCTTCCGCAACTTATGAATACTTTTTTAACACCGTTGCCCTGAAGTTCTTCCGGAGTGTATGTGCCGCCACTCAGCAATCCATAGTAACCAAATACTTCCGGACGACGAAGAGTGATCAATTTAGTCTCTATTCCACCCATTGAGAGACCAGCCATGGCACGATGGTCGCGGTCGGCAATAGTGTTGAAATTAGCATCGATAAAAGGCACAAGTTCATCTACAAGAACTTTTTCGAATTCCTTAGCATCAAACTGACCGATAGTGCCAAATTTCACATCGTTAGTCATTCCGTAGGTCATCACGATAATGAAGGGGTCGATCTTTCCTTCGGCAATCATGTTATCCATAATGAGGTTGGCGTGTCCTTGCGAAGACCAAGCAGTCTCATCCTCGCCCCAACCATGCTGAAGATATAGCACCGGATACTTTTTGCCATCTTTGCCATACTGTGGCGGAGTATAGACAAAAGCACGCTTTTGCTCTCCGGTGGATGGGGAATTGAAAAGCACTTGCTGCACATTGCCATGAGGCACATTCTTAAGCGCATAGAAATCAGCATCGGAAGCGGGAATCTCTATTCCGCTTTCCCATCGGCAAGAGCCGAAATAGTTGTTAGTGCCGGGGTCGTTTACATGAGCGCCATCAATGATCATGTGGTAGTAATGGAAACCCTCGTCCATAGGCCCGGCAGTTGTGCCGGTCCATGTTCCATCTTCATTTTTCTCGAGTTTAGTTCCACCTTGCCCTCCAAGACCGAGAGTTACCGTAACGGAATTGGCTTCCGGGGCATTGATTTTGAAGCGTGCATATCCATCAGAGTTGACCATAGGATACTGCTGTCCATGCTGATTTTTGCTTGAGGGGACGAAATCCTCCTTCACTTCAGCCGAGACTATGAAGGCAGGGACGGCTACGCAAATAGCACCCAGCATTATGTTTCTATAGCGGTTCATATCAATATGTGATTAGGGTTGCTCCATTTTGGGGTATAGAGAGTTTGAGTTTTCCTTTTTTGTCAGTTTTGACAGTCTTTAGAGAACCATTGAGGTCTTTATCGTCGCTATACATAGCGATTTCTTTACCCTGGACATAACCCGGAAGATCAATATTGGCTGTGAGAGGAGTTCCCTCAGCATTGATGGCAGCAACATACCATTTGTCGCCGCTTCGGCGAGCCAAAATTATGTATTTGCCGGGATATCCGTCGATAAATTTCACTTCATCCCAAGTAGTAGGCACATTCTTCATAAACTCGACAGCCCAAGCGGGGGCATCCTGAAGGTTGTTGGGAGCCATTGCGAAGTGCTGAACCGGGCTTTGGAAAAGCACAGCAGTTGCGAGTGCGAAAACATCACTTGTCATTCTCTTAGAACCATGCTGATTATCGGCAGAATAGTACTTATTGAGAGTGCTACCCCCAAAGTCCATGCTTCCGACAGCATTGCGGATGAAGGGATGGATGGCAGCATTCTTAGCCTCGGCATCGCACATGCCTTGTGAGAAATGGAGATTTTCGCTTGCGAGTACAGCCTCTGCGGCAGCGAAGTTTGGATACATTCTGTCCCAACCTCTTGGCAATGTACAGCCATGGAAGATGACGAGAATACCATGGTCGTTGGCATCAGCGAGAATATCATGATAGAGTCGCATTGTCTCCTGTTTGTCTCCGCCGAAAAAGTCAACCTTTATTCCGCGGATACCATTTTCCTTCATCCATTTCATATCCTTGCGACGCTTCACGATGTCGCTCATCACTCCCCGAGGACCCTGAGGCGCATCATTCCAAGAGCCGTTTGAATTATACCAAAGATATAAGTCTACACCCTTCTCTTTGCCATATTTAGCAAGTTTTTCAATACCCTCGTAACCAATTTGAGAATCCCAAAGAGCATCTACAAGTACAGACTCCCAACCCATAGCGGCAGAAAAGTCGATATAGTTTTTCTGCTCATCGAAATTGCAACTTGGGTCCATTTTGATGATCCAACTCCAACTTCCCTTTCCATAATCATAGTCTTTGGAAGCCTCATAAAGCGGCTTAACAAGATCGAAGGGGATCGTGGTCTCCACGATCGGAGCAAGATTATCGCCGACAGTGATGGTACGCCAGGGAGTCGCTCCAGGGAGAGCGATTGACGCTCCGGTGGAACCAAAACCATTTTGCTCAGCAGGCATAGCGTACGCAATGGCATACTCATTGCCCTGCTTGTTGGCGAGATGTGAAGCCACATAGTCGCCGGCTATTCCTGTTTCTGAAATCAAAGTCCAACCGTTGTCTCCATTCTTGAACAAGCAAGGGAAAGAGTACCCATTGCCCCAGCCATTCTTTCCCATAGAATCATCGAGATCGTAATTGGTCTCATAACTCGGTGCAGTACGGGCAAATCCGGTCATAGGTTGCATCTGCGGGCAAAGGAAAGTTGTAGAGCCATCGGGCATCACGAAGCCAGTGGCTTCACTTTCGACAACACAGCAAAGAGTCTGACCGACAGGCAACATGGCGTAGCGAAAAGCCACGTTATTGTCGCTTACTTCCATCTGGAGTTCGAATACCGGCACTCCATCCTCTCGGCAGAAAGTGAAATCGGAAGTGTTGGCTTGATAGTTGACATTGGAGGTCTTGATATTAGGAAGAGAGTATGAATCCCTACGCTCAGCAGGGCGGACCTTGCCAATATTCAGACCGGAAGTGAAATCTCCTATATTAGTGACAAGCCCCAGAGGGGATGGCAAGAGGAAGTCTTTGCCATCGTATTTGATAGAGTAGGTCGGCATTAGACCTTCGTCGGAGACTGTCACCACCGTCTTGCCATCAGGGCTCTTTACATCGTAAGAATCGGCATAAACCGAAGGAATTACCAAAAAAGAAGCGAGAGGAATTAAGAATAGTCTTTTCATGAATTGTGGAATTATTTCTTGATGATTTTTTTACCGTTGTGTATATACGGCTGACCTTTGATCAAACGTGAAGGGTCGACAGGGATGCCCTGGAGATTGAAGAAAGAAGAGCCGAGTGATTCTGCCTGAATTGAGTCAACCGCAGTGAGACCTGAAGCAAGTGCAATCGCAGCCTCAAGTTCGGCAGTAGCGGCTTCGTAGACAGTCGGTGAAGTAGAAACCAACGACTCATATTTTGTGATTACATCAAGAAGATTCTGAGCAGCATCGCTACCTATATTTTCCTCAAGAATAGATGCATATAGTTCCTTTGCCTGCTTCAGAGTGCGAATGAATGCGCCTTTATATCTTTCGGCAGTTGACATTGCAGTGACAATCTTAAGGTTGCCAACGATAACAGCCGCCCATCCGGCAGTCATGCTATAAGTGACAGTGTAGTTTCCTTCCTCCGGAATATCAAACTCAAGGGAGTGAGCAGTGGAGCCACTGATCTGACCTTGCTTTTCATCCATATTTCCAGTGGAGGGGAGCGACGGAAAATTAGCCACCACATTACCTTTCAGATCCTTAACGGTGAAATCGAATTTCACGTTGCCATCAAGAGATCCTTTATTCCAATATACTGAATTAAAATCAGCCACATAACGGCCCTTATCGAAATGAAGAGCGTAATCGGGAGTATATTTGCCATAAGTTATCTCACACTTGTCATAATCACGGGCACTGAGATAGAAGCCTTCGTTGAAGTCGCCACCGACGATGAAATATTTCATGCGTGCACCGCCGGTATTAGCACTTCCGGAAGTCTTTTCATCTTTCTCACCGTTGCTACGGGTATTGATGCGATACCATCCGGTAGGGATACCCTCACCAACAGTGTTTTCCTCCGCCCTAAGATTCGGATAGAACACTTCATTATAGGGAGGCACATCACCGACCTCCTCGACACCGAAAGTATAAACGCCCTTGAAAACTTTCATGACGCCACCGTTCTCACCCTTCACATTACGCAGAGATAGAGAGTATTCTCCCCTCTCAATCTCAGGAACTGTGAGAGTCAATACATTCCCATTGCTTTTCACTCCAAGACTAACAGGAGTGCCATCCTTTATGAGTTGAGCCTCAGCTTCTGATCCGTCTACATTCATATCAAAATTGAGGGTAATTTCCATTCCATCGAGAGGGAGATCAAACGAACCGCTTTCAGGCTCTACAGAAGAGACCTTAGGGGCATCCGGACCAAGACTCCATCGGTTCATGAAATTCCAAGCCTCAATACTTGTAAGGCAAAAGTTGGCATCTTCCGACTGCCAATGACCCTTATCCTTAAACTCAAGCAGACGAACTTCTACTCCATCCAGGCCATCTCCCCAAATATGCATCTTGGCGCCTTGGTTTCTGTTTCCTTCCGGATATGGAGCAATGAGTTTCTCGACGGTATTGCATCCGTTGCGCTTGATCCAATTATCTAGAGTAGGCTGTACGCCACTGAATACGCAGACATCGTCGCCGGTGCCATGCACGTGCATGATGGGCACAGGGCGTGAACTATATGCACTCTTATCCCACATAGGGTAACCGCTGACGGGGACAAAAGCGGCAATTTTATCGGAGATTCGGTTGGCGCAATGATATGTGAACATGCCACCCATGGAGAATCCCGTAAGATATACCCGACCTGTGTTAATATTGTGTTTTTTCTCCATCTCGTCGATGATGGCAAGCACAAGATCCACGTCTCTGTTTCCTGAGATGTCCCAACCTTTATCGATTCCCTCCGGGAAAACGAGCACAAACTTAGCAGTGTCGGAAACGTCAGTCCATCGTGAATTGCTGTCGTGCCAATCGGCACTTTGATTCATTCCATGGCATGCAATGACAAGGGCGGAACCGCTCGGAGTGTCTTTCGGGACATGGACCTTAATATCGCGGTTGACCCCATTCACTTTAATTTTTTCCCAAGTAGTAGCAGCGGAGACACAAGAAAATGCCAATGCTGCCAGACAGAGAGTAAGAAGATGTTTCATATAATATGATTTGAGTTTAAAAATTTTTCAAAGTGCAGAGATTGTTAAAATATTTTCAGAGTGCAAAGATAGTTTAAAATATCTGGAATGGCTTTTAAATATGTATATATTTCATATAAATTTGTATAATGATTTGAAATCCAGTCTTTAATTTTGTCAGTTAGGACCGGATATTTTTTTTTCTCCCATTTATTGATTAACTTTGCAATGCAGAAAAAAAAAGAATATCATGGAATACAGAGAACTCGGAAGAACCGGCATGAAAGTGTCGCAACTTAGTTTCGGAGCCTCCTCGCTTGGAGGCGTGTTCAGAAACATCGACGAAGGGAAAGCCATAGAGGCTGTATACACTGCCATCGAAGGGGGCATCAACTTCATTGACGTCTCTCCATATTACGGCCACTATAAGGCTGAAACCGTACTTGGCAAGGCTCTTCGGGGCATAGGGCGTGACAAATATTATCTTTCCACCAAAGTGGGACGCTACGGCAAGGATGGTGTCAACACATGGGATTATTCCGGACGACGTGCTCAGGAAAGCGTAAATGAAAGCATGGAGCGCCTCGGAATAGACTTCATCGACCTCATAAACGTGCACGACATTGAGTTTGCAGACCTCAACCAAGTGGTGGAGGAAACCTTGCCTGCCCTTGTTGAACTCCGTGACAAAGGACTCATAGGGCATGTAGGCATCACCGACCTCCAACTCGAAAACCTGAAATGGGTAATCGAGCATTCCAAGCCCAACACTATAGAATCCGTCCTCAATTTCTGCCATTATTGCCTAAATGACGACAAACTCCTGGATTTCCTTCCTTTCTTTGAGGAAAGAGGGATCGGGGTCATAAACGCCTCTCCCCTCTCTATGGGTCTTCTTTCCAACCGCGGTGTACCGGACTGGCATCC
Source organism: uncultured Porphyromonadaceae bacterium (assembly GCA_947176285.1). Lineage (GTDB taxonomy): Bacteria > Bacteroidota > Bacteroidia > Bacteroidales > Muribaculaceae > Lepagella. Next base: position 11,413 of record CAMWQF010000015.1, on the reverse strand, counting down.
GGCACCCAAACCACTTGTTGAAGCGTGTCACCGCGCCGCTGAATACTGCAATGAAGTGGGATACCCTATCGAAAAACTCGCCATACAGTATTCCGTAGATAATCCGAGAATTGCCTCCACTCTCTTCAGTTCCGCCAACCCGGACAACGTAAGCCGCAACATCTCCTATATCTCTGAGAAAGCACCATCAGAACTGATCGCCAAAGTCCGCGAAATCATAGGAGATCAACAGCGGGTAAGTTGGAGAAATTCTTAATTAAGATCCTAGCCACAACCATAAGACCAATTAGAATAAACAATTATGACAATTATAGACAGTCACGCTCATCTTTGGTTGCAACAGTATGCTGACTTTCCCGATGGCAGCAGAGTGCGCCAACTCTCCAATGGGCGCGCCGACTTCTTTGGAGAGGAGCGCCAGATGCTTCCTCCATTCATGATCGATGGCAGAAACAGTGCTGAAGTTTTCCTCTCCAACATGGACTATGCACAAGTGAGTGCAGCCGTAGTGACACAAGAATTTATAGACGGCAACCAAAACGCCTACCTTGAGGATGTACAAACGCGATATCCCGATCGCTTCCTTTGTTGCGGCATGTGCCACTACCTGCGCAGCGGATTTGCAGAAGAGGCTCAGCATCTGATAGACAAAGGTTTTAAAGCCATAGCTATCCCAGCCCACCGACTGCCACTCGAAGGAAAAGATCGAGTATGGCTCAATAAGGGCGAGATGATGGAGATGTTTAAACTCATGGAAAAGAGCGGCACCATCCTCTCAATCACGCTCGCCCCCGGCGACCTCCAAGTGAATGAGATGGAAGATATCATTGCCGCATATCCAGAACTGAAGATCGCTATAGGACACTTCGGGATGGTGACTGCTCCCGGATGGCAAGAACAAATTAAGTTGGCTCGACATAAGAATGTGATGATTGAGTCCGGAGGTATCACCTGGCTCTTCAATTCCGAGTTTTATCCTTTCGACGGAGCAATCAGTGCCATTAAAGAGGCGGCGGATTTGGTAGGGATGGAAAAACTTATGTGGGGAAGCGACTACCCACGCACCATCACAGCCATCACCTATCGTATGAGTTACGATTTCGTCTTGAAGACAGACCGCCTTACTGAAGCCGAAAAACGTCTTTTCCTCGGAGAAAACGCTTACCGCTTCTATGGTTTCACCTCTCTTCCAACCCTCCCGTATATCAAAAACATGTCAGAATAAGAAAATATGAAAACAATACTTATCGATAAAAAAGTCAGCATCGAAGATCGCGAGAAGCCGACTATTCGCCCTAATGAGGTGCTTTTGAAAATCGGCTACGTAGGTTTCTGTGGCTCGGATCTCAACACATATCTCGGACAAAATGCTTTAGCCATTTCTCCCGTTGTTCCAGGCCATGAGATAGGAGCAACAGTCGAAGAAATCGGTGAAGAAGTGCCGGAAGGATTATTCCGCAAAGGTATGCATGTGACTGTCAATCCTTACACAGCCTGTGGCAAATGCCCATCATGCCGTCGTCGCCGTCCCAACACTTGCCGAGATAACCAGACTCTCGGCGTGCAACGTCATGGCGCGATGCAGGAGTTTTTTGCAGTGCCCTGGGAAAAAGTAATAGAGGCAGAAGGGCTGAGTGTGAAAGAGTGCGCCCTCATTGAACCCATGAGCGTGGGGTTTCATGCAGTATCACGCGGCGAAGTGACCGATATCGACACAGTTATGGTGATCGGCTGCGGCATGATCGGCCTTGGAGCCATCGTGCGTGCCGCCCTGCGCGGAGCCAAGGTGATTGCAGTAGACATCGATGAGAAAAAACTTGAACTCGCCCGTCATCTTGGAGCCACATATGGTCTGGACTCCAGAAAGGAGGATTTCCACGATCGACTTATGGAAATCACCATGGGCGATGGTCCGGACGTGGTGATAGAGGCAGTCGGCTCACCATTCACCTACAACCTTGCGGTCAGCGAAGTCTCTTTTGCCGGACGCGTTGTCTGCATCGGATATTCCCCAGCCCCCGTCACTTTCCAGACCAAACTATTTGTGCAAAAGGAACTTGACATACGAGGATCGCGCAACGCTCTACCGGAGGATTTTAAGGCAGTTAAGGAATACATGAAGCGTGGCAACTGCCCCGTCGATTCACTCGTCAGTGCAGTTGTGGAGCCTGAGCAAGCCTCCGACATCCTCGCCTATTGGAATGAGCATCGGGGCGATGTGTTCCGCATTCTCGTAAAATTCTAATGATGCATCTTCCCATCCTTGAGCATGGTTGGCTCATTAGCCATAAGCAAATGGGAAAATAATTAAAAACACGAACAGAATGAAAAAATATATAATACGATGCTCTTCCCTAATAGGAATCTTATTAGCGGCAGTGCTCTCTTTCTCCTCAAGTGCTGAGGAAAAGGTGACAATCAAGTTCTACACTCCCGAAATCGTAAGAGTAACCAAATATCCGGATGCAGCAAACATTAAGGAAAGAGAGTCGCTCGTAGTGATTGCAAAGCCTGAAGATGTCAAAGTTACAGGCACGGTCGATGACAAGGTAACTCAATACAAAAGTTCTGCCCTTACAATCAATACCGACAACAAGACCGGTAAAGTCAGTTTCTACAAGCCCAATGGCGAACTAATTGTGGCAGAAGGGAAACATGGTTTTACTCCAATCACTGAGGGTATTGACAAAGGGTCTTATAAGGTGATGCAGAGTTTTGCCCTCGAAGCCGATGAACCAATATATGGCATTGGTATGCTCCAAAATGGCAAGATGTCGCAGCGTGGCGAACATCGCCTCATGCAGCAGTCGAATCTCGAAGACTTTGCCCACTTTTTCCAGAGCATAAAAGGCTATGGCATATATTGGGACAATTATTCCCCAACATATCTCAATGACAATGAGACTCTTGAACTTGAAAGCCAGGTCGGAGACTTAGTAGACTATTATTTCATGTATGGCGGAGATGCCGACGGCGTGATCGCCGATATCCGATGGCTGACAGGAAGCGTCCCGATGATGCCGCTCTGGACCTACGGTTTCCACCAGAGTCGTGAACGCTACAAGACTCAGGAAGAACTCCTCGAGGTTGTCAACAAATACCGAGAACTTGGAATACCTTTCGACGGAATTATTCAAGACTGGCAATATTGGGGCAGCAACTACACATGGAATGCCATGGAATTCATAAATCCTGACTTCAACAGGGCACAGGAGATGATCGACAAGGTGCATGACAACAATGCGCACATCAGCATAAGCATCTGGCAGAGTTTCGGTCCGCAGACCAAGCAATATAAGGAACTGAAAGAAAAAGGACTTCTTTTTGATTTCGAGACATGGCCGGAATCCGGATTGACTGAATGGCCTCCACGCCGCGACTATCTGTCGGGAGTAAGAGTATATGATGCCTACAGTCCCGAAGCCCGTGACATCTATTGGAATCATCTGAAGCGTCTGCATTCCATGGGCATTGATGCTTGGTGGATGGACTCAACAGACCCAGACCATATGCAATATAAGGATTCTGACCTTGACCAACCCTCGGCTCTCGGATCATATCGATCTGTGAGGAATCTTTTCCCCTTTATGTGTGTAGGTGGGGTCGACACCCATCAGCGCGCAGAAGATAATCAAAAGCGTCCCTTTATACTGACACGTTCTTTCTTCACCGGCCAGCAACGATTCGGATCTCAATCCTGGAGCGGAGATGTGGGCAGTTCTTGGCAAAACTTTAGAAATCAGGTGCCCCTTGTTCTCAATCATACCCTTACAGGGAATCCTAATGTAAACACCGACATCGCCGGGTTCTTCTCAGGAAGCTACAATAAGAATTGGGATCCCACATCCGGCACCAAGAATCCTCAATTTCAGGAACTTTCAGTGCGCTGGATGCAGTTTGGACTCTTCAATCCGATGATGCGCAGCCATGGTGCTGACACGTATCGTGAACTTTACTACTATGGCAAAGCCGGCGAACCCGTCTATGATGCTCTTCTTGACGCCATAAAGTTACGATATCGCCTGATGCCATATATCTACAGCACAGCACGCAGAGTAAGTGCGAACGACGATAGTTTCATGAGAGCCCTCTTCATGGATTTCAAGGATGACAAGAACACATGGGACAACAACAAAGAATTCATGTTCGGTCGCAATCTTCTCGTATGTCCGGTAGTAGATCCGCTCTATACAGAAGAGAAAGTTGTGAAAACCAATGAAATCAGCGGTTGGGATAAGCAAGAAGTGTCATTGACTGAAGAAGGATGGCCGGCAGTAGATTGGACTGTGAAGAAAGAATACGATGTCTATCTCCCCAAAGGAGCAGACTGGTATGATTTCTGGACAAATAGGAAGTATGACGGTGGACAGACTGTAAAAGCCGACGCTCCTCTCGCTTATTCTCCACTTTATGTGAAGGCAGGAAGTATCATTCCTCTCGCCGAGGATATGCAGTATACGACAGAGAAACCTTGGGATTACATCACGCTCAAAGTCTATCCGGGGGCAAACGCTGAGTTTGTGCTTTATGAAGATGAAGGAGATGGATTCAATTATCTCGATGGCAAATTCACCAAGATTCCAATGAATTGGAACGACAAGAATCAGACGCTCACCATCGATGCCCGCAAAGGGAGCTACGACGGGATGCTCCAGACCCGCACCTTCAACATAGTCCTTCCCGATGGCACTTCAAAGGAAGTGAAATACACAGGAAAACGTCTTAATGTGAAGATGTAGAAAACATTAACTCAATCATAAACTAAAGCCCCGACTCATAAAATTTGAGCCGGGGCTTTAGTAATGCTCATTCCTATTCATTCGAAATGGCAGAATTTATAATCTTTTTTCAACTTATTCATCTTCTTCACTGAGGCCATCGAAGTCTTCGGGGAGTTCGCCAAAGCGGCCGTTGCGCAGGTCGTCGATCCATTGCATCCAGTCCTGACCTTTATCGGCATCGGCAGCAAACATCTCTTCTATATTGTCCATGTCGAAATCTGGATTGATCCATGAAGATCCACCACCAGCTGCGGCATCTGCCTCAATTGCTTCCATAAGTTTGCGGTAGTCTTCGGCATTATCTATACGCTGCACCGCAAATCCTTCACTGAAAACACGCTGTGTTTCTGCCGGCTTTTGCTCACCGCGGAAACAATTGTCAATTTCTGTCAGAGCCTTATCATGCTCCACAAAGTCGGGATTGTCAGAATTGAGAAAAGAATGCAATTCGCTTTTATAGGCAGCCGAATAAAATTCATTGGCATCATCCTCCAGATAACTGTCATGCTCGAATGAATCATCACATACACCGAGATATTTGTCATCTTCATTCGGAGTGTGGAGCATCTTCCTCCAGTTAGCGACTCTCTTTTCAATCTTGGTCATATCTGCTGACACATTGCCTTCCCGGTCAACCTTGCACATGCTGAGCACCGGATAAAGGAAATCAAAATCTCCTCTCCATCCGCTATCGGAAATAGAGAGAGTCCCGGTCCATCGTCCGTTAAGTTCAAGGAATGGAAGCCTTTCGATTCCATTATCTGAGATATATGCAGTGATAGTATGGCATATGCGATCCGCAAGGTCGGGAGTATCAAGCGCAGCATACTTAGCTATAAGTTTGGTACGTGCCATAAAAGTATTGAATTATAAAAATAAATTTAAACAACTTCAATATTCCGCAAAATTAAGCAAAATCCTCAGAAAAACAAAATTTTATAAAAATTTTTCAACAAAAAAACAACACTCATCAGAAAGGCACCGGGGATTCGAAGCTGTAATGTTGATTGTCAATGGGAAACGTGAACTCTATCTTTTGGGCGTGGAGATGTAGCCTTTCCAGACTGCTACATGTATTGATACCATAAAGCCGATCCCCTACTATTGGCATTCCGAGACCCTCCGAAGATGCGGAGTGTACTCTCAATTGATGGGTGCGTCCTGTGAGAGGATAGAAAATCACTCGGCTGCGTCCTTCAGAAGTTTTTTCAAATCTATATTCCGTAACAGCATCCTTGCCACCCTCCATATCAATTCGCTGACGAGGACGATCAAGCCAATCGGGAGAAAGACTCAGTTCGATTCTGTCTTGACGTGGGAGATCTAAGGATTCGAAATCCCCTTCCAAGTCAGCCACATAAGTCTTTTTCACTTTTCTACAGGAAAAGAGTCTCTGCAACGCTTTGAATGACTGCGGGCTTAAGGCTGCTATAACTAATCCGGAGGTATCTTGGTCAAGCCGATGTACTAATTTTACAAACGGCTCATCCCCATATTTATCTTGAAGCCACTGCTGCAATGAGAGTGCAGTTCCCTTTCCCGGAACTGATAACATCCCACATGGCTTATTGACTACACAAAACCATTGATTCTTAAAGACTATTTTCGGTGCAAGCAACTGTCTGGACTCCTTTTCATTATCGAGAGGGGGAAAGATTGATAGGCCTTTAAGCATCCATCTGAGTATTGGAAGGCATTTCCCACGACATGCCGGATAATGGACTCCATGAATACGCACTTCGCCCCCTTTGGGCTGACCATACCAATATTCTGCTATGGATTTGGGTTGCAATCCTTGCAGATAAGCGGCTTGCAAAAGTTTTGGAGCGCAGCATTCCCCGGCACCGGAAGGTGGAATCTTCATGGCTGTGCCGGAGAAAATCTCACTAAGACTACGTATCTCACCGCGAGCATTAAGGAGACGAAAGTTGTCGAACAACCATTTCTGCAGTGTCTCTGAATCTGAACGACGTTTTTCTTTCATTGCTGCAAACAAGGCTTCTGCTTCCTTGAGTCTAATGACAAAAGGCTCAAGATCAGCAGCCAATTTCTTTTTCAGACGATGAAGTTCTGCTTTCTCAAACTGGCTTTGACGAATCATCGCAGCCATCTCAGTTTCATCAACCAAAACGGATTCTCTTTTGGCTTCCCTTTCCAGTTTTGATTGGCGACATTTTGCCTTATACTCTGAAATCTGAGTACCTGATCTATCTTTTGCCTGTTCGTATTCGGTTTTAACCTTTGCCAACTGATTGTTTTGGAATCTCGCTATTTCAATATTTTGCTTCGATATATCAGATTCTTTTGTCTTGAAGTATCCATCCTGCTGGAGATAGTCGAATACGGGACCCACAAACCCCGGGAAATAAAAACCGCCATCACCAATTTGCCCTGAAAAGGCATATAGTGTATGGAGCACACCCTCAGAATCCTCAGCCAAGAGCACGCCAAGCATTTTCCCTGCCTCAAGTTCTCGACAGAAATTGATATCCTCAGTCCTATCACTTCGCTTCAGTTCCTCCAACCTCTCAGTCAATTTCCGAAAAGCGGCATCGCAAGCGGCATCAGGAGTGTAATCAAATGGATTGTTCATTCTGCAAAATTAATATTTTTTCAGATAAAAAACCAAGCAAAAGAGGAATTCTTAATCAACTTACGAGTTTTAAGATGGATGAAACGACATTGTGGGACGCATGCCGAGCATGCTTAATACTTAGGTTGAGTTGGAGGGGCTTTCAATGAGAAATTTTGGTTTGCGTTTGACTCGGTGGGGCGCATGCGGAGCATGCTTGCTTACGTTGGTTTGAGTTGGGAGTATAATTGTCATCTTCGGGCAAGAATTTTGATGATTGCAAAAAAATACCTAATTTTGCAATATGACAAACAACGTGTGGCGCATTAAAATGGCAATACACTAAAACAAAGAATAAATAAACGGATTATGATTGATGCATATTGCATAAAGGCGAAGTTCCTTAGGTTTGATTATATTAAGAAAGCGTTGGGAATTGTTATATTCTTTCTTCTTTCGGTCAATTTCTGCACGTCGGCAGCAACGACTTCAGAAATATCCTTGAAAATTACCAATCCATCTTCAACAGATCGCAAAGGAGAGGTGTTGGAAATCTCCGATGTCAGGCTTAATGGGATCAAAGAAAAAGCAATAACGGTGAAGACATTAGATGGCAGGACTGTTCCTTCACAAATCACAAATGATGGAAGTTTGCTCGTATATGGAGATTTTCCGGCTCAAAGCACTACTCAATATATTGTGACTGAAGCCACAAAAGCCCGTGCGATGAACGCAGACACTATTTGCTTTGGACAAATACGCCATGATATGCAAGACGATTATACGTGGGAAAATGACCGTTCCGGCTATCGTCTTTATGGTCCTTCTTATCGTGCCGGAGGAGGCAAGGTAAGCGGATATGACATTTGGACAAAATCAGTGGAATATCCAATATTAAAAGAGAGATATGACGGACACATGAAATATGGAATATCATACCATAAGGATCATGGCACGGGGATGGATGTCTATACTGTAGGCCCTACACTTGGTGCGGGAATGAATGCCCTTATCTCCAGCGACAGCATATGCTACCCGGTAGCCTATGAGAATTGCGATATTCTTGACAATGGACCACTGCGAGTAACTGCAAAAATCACATGTTTTCCTGAAAATATAGGGAATGACACGGATGTGCTGGAGACCAGAATCATCAGCCTTGACAGAGGATCCTGGCTTAATAAAACCAAGGTCAAATATGAAGGTATTACGCAGTCTTACCCCATCACTACTGGCATTGTGGTTCACAAACAGAATAAAAGAGGCTATGCAATTGACAATGACAAACGCTATCTGGCATACGCAGACCTTACTGACAATCCCAATAATGGCAATGGAGTAATTTTCATAGGCATTGTAAATCCACAACTTCCCGACAGCATCTCATACGTTCCTTTTGAAAAAGAAGTCTCAGATGGAGTAGGCCAAATTCAAACATTCGCCACACTACCTCCGGATTCTGAATACACCTATTATTGGGGATCAGGATGGAGCAAAAGCGGAGTAAAAGGGATGGAATCATGGCTCAAATATCTTGCAGATTTCTATCTGCGTCTTCAGACACCCCTTGAAATTAAGATAGAATAGAGACAAGGATGTCGCTAAATCAAATGGATTGATGATAAAAATGAATTTGATTAAATTCACACGCTACCAGTCGCCGGCGGGAGAACTGACACTCGGATCAATAGGAGACAAACTCTGTATGTGTGACTGGACAAACGGAAGACGGCATGTTTCTAACGGGCAAAGAATATGCCGCTATTTTCATGCTGAATTCGCAGCAGGCACCTCAGATATTATCATCGAGACCATCAAGCAACTTGATGAGTATTTTGCAGGCAAACGTAGGAATTTTTCAATTCCGTTAGTTTTTGCAGGGTCTAAATTTCAATGCACTGTATGGGCAGAGTTGGGAAAAATACCTTATGGTGAGGCGATCTCATATGCTCAACTTGCAAGAAGGATCGGCAATCCAAAAGCCGTGCGTGCAGTAGCGTCTGCAAATGCCAACAACGCGATTTCTATTCTCGTGCCTTGTCATAGGGTAATAGGGAGCAACAATACACTGACCGGCTACGGAGGGGGACTGGAGGCAAAGCAATTCCTTCTTGAACTTGAGACCCCCATTATTTTATGAGAGAAGGACTGATGCCCGAGATTTATCTGATTAGCAATTTTTTGGCAAATCCATCCGGCTGCCTTACAATATTAATTCCTTTGGCAGGAGATGAAAGAGACTTTCCAGATAAAGAATAGCATACAGTATTCCCAATCATTACATCATCATGCAATCCTTCCACACTGCCAGGAACTTCAATTGTGGAATGCTTGTATACCCCTTTTACTTTAGCAACCAAAGGATTTGGAGTGCCCCACAATGTCATAAGACATAACTGTGGCAGAATACCGGACTGCAGCATTGAAGGCTCCAGTTCAAACTTGAAATCAGCGGTGCCATCCGGCACATCGACAGTTTCCGTGCCGGACCAAAATGCAGCTTTCCAGCCTCCATTCACAGGCTCGGCAAACTTGATCAGGACATAGTCGCAATCCTTAACGTCGATCTCCATCATTTTCATAGCAATCTGAAGATCACCGGTAGCAGTATATGTTGTGTAGTCCTCACTTTTCTCCATCTTCGTGCGGGCAAAATCGTCATATTGTCTCCCTTGATCTTGAGGAATCTCTATAAGCATTCCTCCTTCTTCCTCTTGAATATCATCGGGATCTATATCAGTAGTTTCGCTATTAATTGCTTCTACCGGATTTTCCGTAGAATGGATTGCAAGACTTGTAAACTTATCGTCAGCATCGTCTTTCACTATAGTGATTTTATATTCGCCATACTTATCTACAGAGAATGGCATTACGACAGGTTTACCTACCTCGCCAACCATATTGAGAAGACCAGTATTGTCATCAAGGCCTTTCAGTTGCACCTGGATCTTGTTTCCAGCAATGCCTTCCACCTCAAAAATCAATTTATAATTACCGGCATTAAACTGAAGTGAAGGATAGACATTATTATCAGCATTGTTTGCCTTCTTTGGGATGCCATACCGGAATATCGTTCCACCATTTGAAACCTTCCAATTATGAATTTTTGGATCAAATCCGTCAGCATCAATGTTTAGTCTCCATTTGAGGGTTTTATCGCATGGATCACTCAAAGTATACTTGCTCATGAAATTCCACATGGTCCGTGCTGAATTGCCATCTTCGGTCTTATCGGTATAGTCATTATGCCCCATTCCGTCAATTTCGTAATATACATATGGGAATCCTCCTTCTCCGGCAGCATAAACACTTTTAGTATATTTCCCTGGAATATCAGTTTTCTCCGGAATAGGGTTACAACCATTACGCGCTATCATATTATCGCGAATCACAGGCATACAGGAATATTTCACAAAGTCATCTTGTTTACCATGTATGTGAAGGAATGGCACGGGGCGTTCCCCAACAGTATGATGATGAAACTCGTTGAGTTGAAAGCCGCTTATGGAAGCGAATGCAGCGAAAATATCGGCTGCTGCGCTTGTATTTGCATAAGTCATCATGCCGCCATTGGAAAATCCACAACAGTAGATACGGTTATGGTCAATATGATACTCTTCGTCAACTGCCTTAATTATTGCCTTGAAGAAATCCGTGTCTTCGTTCAATTCTCCTGAAGCGTTCCAACCTGGAATGTAGCCACCGAATACCGGAAAGAATTGGTCGTTGCCCTGAGGATATACGACAATGCATCCTTCAGAATCAGCCACATCAGTACGGAAGGGACTTCTGTCGGTATCATGTCCGGAAGCACCATGCAGACTGAAAACGAGAGGAGGATTCTCACTGACGTTATCAGGCACGTATAAGATATACTTCCTCTCCTGGTTGCCGACAGTAATATGTTTCTCCGTATTTACTTTAGCTGCCAATCCATAGCATGCGATGAAAGCCAGCATGAATAAGGCTGAAATCACTCTTTTTCCCATATTTTGTATCTATAATGAATATCTTTTGCTATCCGATTCACAAAATTACAAAAAAAATCGATATGCATATG
>CAMWQF010000014.1 GCA_947176285.1 uncultured Porphyromonadaceae bacterium | reverse complement strand
GTGGGGCGCATGCGGAGCATGCTTGATTACGTTGGCTTGGGATTTTATTTGAGGAGGTGCTTTTTGCCGTTGTGGATGTAGAGTCCCGGAGTGGAAACCTCTTTTAGAGAATCGGCTATCTTGATGCCTTGGAGATTATAGACTGCCATATCGGCAAGAGATGATTCAATTTTGTCAACTCCGGAATCATACGGGTCATTGTTAGTAGCAAAAACATGCTTAATATAGATTGGGGAGTTCCCGTAGCACCAGAAACCTACTCTATAGATCTCCTCTGTATTTACCGGAACAATTCCTGTAGGAAGATTCTTCATCATTCCATTCAGTTCGGCTATAAGGATTTCAGAGCCTCCAAATTTCCCTTCATACGACTTTTCCCAGTAGCTTGCGGTGTCAAAAACTCTGAGTTCAAGACCGTTCTGCTCAGGCTGGTTAAGTTCTGCAACAAGATATTTATATCCTGACAGATCGATGGGTGAAGTATATTCCCAGCCACCAAATCCATATTGACCAGCAACGAATACTCCTGTCTCAGTATTGAAAGTGCCATTTTTCCAAATTGTAGGATTGAAAGTATTCAAATCGAATACAAAGTCACCTTCAGAAGGATCCGGATGAGGGGTCTCCGGTATTTCTTCAGAATAAGAGACTTTAGGATCTGTGATTCCCATTGTCTCGAGCATAGCAGTAGCATATCGGCATCCCAATACCCTGTAACTGTGGGCTGTGAAGTGAAGTCCGTCTCCTTTCTGCTCAAGATTGGCAGATGACACCACCTTAGCAGAGGGGATAGTCTTAGGGAGTTTGGCGATTACAGCATTGTGTCCGCCACAGTATCCACCCATCTCAGACCTGACAGTCTCGCCAACGAGAAGTGGAATTGAGTTTGGTTCAAGTCCCAGATCTGCGAGAAGATCATCGTAAACCTTTTTAACTTTACCGCACCACGACTCCTGACAGTTGTTGGACTCACCTTGATGAAGGAGAATGCCTTTGATCACGCCATCTTCCTGGGCTTTCTTTGCACATTCGAGAAGTCGATTATATGGAGAATTACCATATTCTTTCATATAGTTCTTATACCACCCATCTTTCTTTTCCAGGGCAGCAAGATCCACATTCTTATCAAGGTCTTCTATAGGAGCACCTCCTACAGCGACATTTATTACTCCAACTTTAATATCATCCGGAAGATTCTCTACCATGGTGCGACCGAACCAGTCAGCTGGTGTCAAGCCGGTATATTCGCGACATAGCGGGGGCATTGCCTCATACCACTCACCCATCGTTCTTTTGGGGTTACTGTAGTTTACGGCAGGCATCATCTTGAAACGGTCGGGTATATTCTGCTTATCGATATTTTCGACAAGAGCGTTTCCTTCCATGTTCGACTGGCCGTAGCAGAGATATATGTGGAAGTTGGGGTCAGCGGCTTGCATCGCAAAAGCCGATGCAAGGGCTGTGGCTGAGAGGAGGGCTTTTTTTATTGCTTTCATTCTTTTTTATATTTGCTTTTGACTTAGCGGGTAACGTAGGGAAGCACGCTCCGCGTGCGCCAGACTTCGGCAAAAAGTAACTTTTGCTTTGGTCTTAGTTTGCTTTTGACTTGGCAGGGCGCATGCGGAGCATGCTTGATTACGTTGGGTATTTATTTTAGGAGAGTTTTTTTGCCGTTTACGATGTAGAGTCCGGGGGCTGATACTTCGGAAATGGACTCTGCTACGCGGATGCCCTGGAGGTTGTAGACCGGACCGTCGACATTGTTCTCTACAGCAATTGATTCAACTGCAGTGGAATTCGGGTCGTTTGAAAGGAATATCTGCTTGATGCGATGTTGGCTTCCTCCCATGGTCCAGAATCCTACGATATAGATGTGTGAAGGATCAAGTTTTCTGCCCTTGTTAGAAATCATATTTTTCAGATCTACCACCATTCTTTGCTTTCCGTTGAAATTATGCTCAGTAGGATCTCCCCAATAGTTATCCGCATCAAAAAGTCTGAGAGATAAGCCATTATTTCCGGCATTCTCCATCTCACAGATTAAGTAGTTATACTCTGACAGATCAAGTCCGGAGCCATATTTCCAGCCGGCGAAACCGTATTGTCCGGTAGAGAATTCTTTAGTCGCTTCATTGAAAGATCCTGTCTCCCATATATTGGGATTGAAATAACCATTGAGCAATGGGAAAGGAGTAGAGATAAACTTCAGATTCTTTGTCTCCCGGTTTCCGTCGATAGAATATTTCACTTGGCAAGTGGTCTCACCGGGACGAAGAGCAGTGAAAGAATTATTTTCCCATTTCAAAATATTAGTGTCGGCAATGTTGACATCAATATCTCCGTTGACATTGAAATCAAATCCTAAGCCGCGGTCAGCAATCAGTGCGGCTCCCTTTGAACTTCCGGTAAGAATCACAGTCTCATCAGATGTGTCAAGTCCTCTCGGAGAGAAATAAAGGTTTACATTCTGCACAGCAGGCAAATCAAAACCGGCATATTCATTATACCAATGATAAGTAGACCACATGCAACCTTCCGGGTCATTATACATAGTATATTTACCGTTTGTGCTTGCTTTTCCATCGAATTTAGCGAGGAGTTCAGGACCTGTAAAGATCATCCAACTTACATTGCCTGTGCGGTCTGCAAGCAACTTGAAGTTAGCGCCAAATCCTTGTCCAAGCATCTTTCCGGTGATACTCTTGCCCCAAGAAGCATTATATTTAGAGGGCAACCAGTCCATCTCTGTCACAAGTATAGGTGCTATGGCAGCACATGGCTCAATCTGGTTTTTCCAACCAGCGGCAAAGGAATCGTACCCGCCGCCATAGCTACCGCCAAGTTCATGACTTGGTTCGATGGCGTCACTTCCATACCATCCCGGATATACATGGACAGCGTAGCCGATATTCTCTCCTATTATAGGATATTTTGCAAAACCTGCATATTGAGATTGATACGCAGTGCCCGGCACCCAAAGAATATTCTTACATCCATTAGATCTCATCAGATCTACTATTTCCTGGAAGAACTGAGTCAAAGCCTGATTGCAAGCGTCTGATCCTGCACCATATTGACCATCTGTGCCTTTTATCTGCACAGGTTCGTTGGCGAGTTCAAACATGATGTGAGGATTATCTGTCAGTTTTTTAACTGTAGATACATAATTCCATACTTTCTTAAGGTAAATATGATAAGCGTCGTTAACAGCAATCTTTTCCGGACATACACCCGGCGGACGCATTACTACGTAAAGGCCTTTCCCGATTGCATATTCAGCCATTGGGATAAACACTTCATCCAGATATTTGCGAAATCTGCTATAGTCGAATGCATGGATATCATTTTCCCCTGTGGTTTGTTCTCCGGGAGTATTGCTCCAATAAGGATCCATATGCATGCGCAGATAAGTCATTTTCCATCCGGCGCGATCCATCACGCCATCAAGGATACCCTTATTGTATTTGAGACATGCATTAACATCATAGTTGTTCCATTTGCTGCCCATCTCGTTAAACCATGGGCTGTAGGTTTGACCAAAACCGTGAAGATTGACTTTGTTGCCATTTTCATCCATTAGCCAACGTCCTTCAACGTGGAGTTGAGGCATCGGCATGCCGGGCCATGCTACGGCTGTCATGGATACTAAAGACAGTAGGGTTAGTAGAAGAAAGAAGGATTTTTTCATATATGTCAGTTGTTTAGATTTTTATGTTTTTTTTAGTTTTATCATGATAAATCATGTTTTATCATGTTGTATTTTGATGTATCATGTTATAACTTGATATATCCTGATTTATAGAAATTTAGGTCATTTGAAGAGAAGAGGGATAAACTCATTGAGGGAGCGGCGCCAGGTGAGCCATTCGTGATGCGTGCCGGGAGATTCGTAGTAGATATTCTTTATTCCCGCATCGGTAAGAGCCTTGCATATTCCGGGAGCCCCGAAGTTTTCTTCCGAGCCCATGCTAAGGAAAAGCACCTTCACTTTGTCATTGAAAGCCTGAGGATTTTTGAAAACGCCTCCATAAGCATTTTCAATATTTCCATTTAGCCCGAAGAGAGCCCCGCTGAATGCACCGATGTGAGAAAATTTGTCGAGGTTTGTGAGAGTTATGTCAAACGTCTCTTTACCGCCCCAAGAAAGCCCTGCCATAGCACGGTTTTCACGGTCGGTCTTGACGCGGAATGTATTTTCAATGTAAGGAATCAGGTCGTTAAGCAATACGGGAGTGAATGAAGCACCAAACTGCTCCATAGTCTCTCCTTTGCGCGACCCGAAAATGTGGCTGCAATTCCCATTGTCCATCACGACTACCATCGGCACAGCTTTACCGGCAGCAATCGCATTATCCATGATATTTGCCATCATACCCTGTTTTGACCAACCGGTTTCATTCTCGCCCATACCATGTTGCAGATAAAGGACAGGATATTTGGCATTCTGATTAGTTTCATATTCAGCCGGAGTATATACGAAGCACCTGCGCTCCTTCCCCTCAGTTTCTGAATAGTATTTGCATTCCCTCACTTGCCCGTGAGGAATATCCTTGTTAAAAGTATAATATGCTGCAGCCTCCTTGCTTTCCGGAATCTCAATTCCGGAGCATTCTTTGCCACAGCCATAGAAAGTCTCAGACGCGGGGTCTATCACCGACACACCATCGACAATAAGAAAATAATAATGAAATCCTTCTACGAGTGGATCCGTAGTGACAGACCAAACTCCATTTTCATCCTTAATCATATCATATTTCTTACCACAGATATCCGTCTTAACATCCTTGGCTTCAGGAGCATGGAGTTTGAAAGTGGCGCGTGAGTCGGAAGCTACGCATGGATATGCGGCTTCTGGAACATTCGTTGATGCAGTCACGCCTTCAACGGGATTCTCAGCGAGGGCTGAAGAGATGGTTAAAGTGAGGATGATTGAGGTTAGAGTGAGGGATTTCATGGATTTTTTGGTTTGTATTTGACTTGGCGGGGCGCATGCGGAGCATGCTTGCTTACGTTGTTTGACCTGTCTATGATTGCTTTTGACTTGGCGGGGCGCATGCGGAGCATGCTTGCTTACGTTCGTTGCTTTGGTCAAATTTTTGATAAAAAAGAGGCCGGGGCGGGGTATTCCCGCCCCGGCTGGAATATGATGAAATAACTTAATTATTTCTTAACGACTTTCTTACCGTTAGAGATGTAGAGACCGGGAGCAGCAACTTCTTCGAGAGAGTTAGCTACTTTCACGCCCTGGAGGTTGTAAACACCCTTAGCAGGAACGATAATAGCGTTAACAGTCTCAACTGCGCCTGGATCGCCACCAATTTCCTTCTCAATCTGAACAATTACATTGTTGATGTAGAATGTAGCTTCTTCGGGAGCAGAAGAAAGGTTGAATGCGATTGCGATAAAGCCGGCTTCGCCGTCATCATTACCGGAAGTAAATGAAGCAGAAACTTCACCTTCCCATGCATGGTGTTGCCATTCCGGCTTAGCATTTAGAGTTCCTATACATACATAGTGGTGATAGTTACCCGGCAAACCATGTGCCTGAGTGTCGATATTACGTGTGTCAGAGCAGTAGTAGTCGAAAGAAACCTTCATTGGAGTGTCTGCTGAAACAGGTTCATCGAAGAGGATGAAGAACTGAGAATCCCAAGCCTGTGTTGGATCTGCATTGATCGGGCAGTAGTATACCTTGCCGCCTTCTGATGCGACAGGGTTGTCGCAGATGAATGCATATGCATCGTGTTCTTGCTTATAGTCTTCAGCATATTGTATTCCACCTGCGTCGATAGATGGGTTACGGTCAATCAGGTTCTTAGACTCGCCGTCGTTAGCGTTGCAATTGCCTACGATAGATACCCATTCAGTTGGAATTACAACAGGAGGAATTTCAGTGAAAACAGCAACTGTGCAATATTCCATTTCGAGAACACCGTCATAATAGATATTAGAATCTTCATCCTTTGTGTAGATGATAACGAAACCTTCATTCTTTGCATTATCCTGATAGCTGGAAATTGCACCAACCGGAAGTTCATATTCAGTCCAATCTTCTGTAACATCAAGATCTACTGATTGAGTCTCACCCCAGTAACCAAGAGTAAGTCTAACAGTACCAGCTTTGCTACCCTTAATTTTAGTCTTAACACCGTAGAGAGTATCAAGTTCGTAAGAAATTCCTTCAATAGCAGAGAACATATCACCGTCCTCAGGGAAACTGAGCACGCCGTCAGCGATTACAGGCTTAACACCAAAATCCTCGTAAGGATATTCGCTGAGTTCGGCATAATTAACAGTTTCAACATCCTCAGTGGTATACTGAGCAGCAGGAGGATTCTGATATACAGTCACGCTCTTGATGTAGATAGTAGCAGTGGAGCCACCCGGTTGAAGTACAACGTTGCAAGATGTGCCACCAACAGGTTTTTTGAAATCAACTTCTACTTCTGTCCAATCTGTTGGTATAGAGAGGCTACTGTTGATTTGTTCGCCATCTCCCCAGCCCCAGCCCATGTTCATGCCGACAGTAACGGCTTCAGAGGCTTTGCAGTTTACTACTACAGAGTACGATTCATCTACCTTAGTTGGGATCTGGTCAGCAATGAAGTACTGATACCAGGACGGACCTCCGTCATCACCTTCCATCGGGTTGTTAGATACAATGCATCCGTCACCTTTTTCAGGTGTGTAACCCATGACATAGAAGTTCCAGTCTGTTGTGGCATAGTCTATCTCATAGACCTTCTTCTGTGAGAAGGCGCTTGTGGCGATGAGACCTGCAGCCATCATAAGAAAAATTTTCTTCATAAAATTAGAAATTTGGGTTAATAAAAAAGTATTAGATTCGGTTCTGTGGGGATGCTCGCATCCCCACAAAATTTTAATTATTGTCGGTAGCTGCTTTTAAGGCTTCGCAGAAGTTTCCGTAAGCCGGTTTGCGCTGATAATCAAGAGTCCAGAGACCTACAGGCTCACCTTTTCTCCATCCTGAGTTAGCGGGAGAGTCAGTGATGCACCATTGGCAAATGCCAAACTGCTGGGCTTTAGGAATATACTGGAAATAAGCCTTGATTATGAAGTCGTAATATTCACCCATAGCCTTAAGTTTGTCGATAGTCATGTCTGAAGTGAGATAACCGTCTTCAAACCATTGGTCAGTTTCCTTGATACCCATATCAAGTTCGGTGATACGAATGAGTTTGCCGGTAGCAGCCAAAAGCTTGAACATTTCTACAACTCCTTCCTCATTTCTTTTCTGAGCCTCGGGATTAAGAGCGTAAGTCACATGCATCTGAGTGCCTATACCATCGATTTTGGTACCATCATGTTCCCAACGGTTAATCCAGGAAATAAGGCTTTTCACCTTCTTGCTTCCGTAGCCTTCGAGACCATAGTCATTAACGAAAAGTTTCAGATCAGCAGGATTTGTACCCGGAATAGAATCGTAGCTTTCACGAGCATGCTTCACTGCATTGCGCACATAGTTGTCGCCAAGATAATCCTGCCAATAGAAGTTAGCTGATTTATTTTCAGTGCTCATATGCTTCAATTCATCGTTATTGCCATCGCTGAGAGCCTCATTGACCACATCCCACACCTTCACTTTTCCTTCAGTAGCCTTCATCATGCCATCAATCCAGCGAGCAAGTTCGGCATCTATTATAACCTTTTTTGCATCTTCAGTGGTGTCCTTGATAAGACCATTGAGGTAAGTTGTATTCTGCTGCTCATGCCAGCAAAGAGTATGACCGTAGATCTGCATTCCGGCAGCCTCGGCAATCTCTACAAAAGACTCAACTGTTGAGAAGTCCATAGTGCCATCATTAGCAACAATAGAAGCATACTTCATTTCATTGCCGGCAGTAATCATGTCGAAGTTATGATTGATCAGACGATGTAGAAAACCTTTGGCGATATAGTCATTGGCAGAAGCTGCAACACCAAGAGTGAACCCGGGAGTCTTTTCTCTATTGATATAATCCTTAAGAGAGTTATATTGGTCCAGATACTCGTAGTCAGCAACGCTCTGAGGCTTTGTCACTTCGAAATCATCGATATCAGTATTAGCACAACCTGCCAGCACCATACCGACAAGACCGAGAGAAGCGTATTTAAATATATTTTTCATTAGAATCAGTAATTATTCTCTGCTCTGAAAGTGTCTCTATATTTAGAGAACACTTCAGAGCATAAGATTTATTATTTATATGAATAATTAAACAATTCTTTTTTGTTCTGACGGTCGCGGAGTACAAGTTCTTCCTCACAATCAATCTTGTAGGTAGACATTGTCTTCTTCGCAACGTGTGACATATACTCAAATGAAATCTGATAGTTTAATTTGATATAGTCACGATCGCGATCGCCAAAAGCTTTCTTTTCTCCAAGTTCAACCCATTTTCCAGATCCTGAGAAGGTGTAATCGGGAGAATCAGAAGTCATAGTGACATTGCCATTGTCATCGATGTCAAGAAGCATTTCACAAACCACTTTGTATTCACCTTTCTTACCATTCTTCTGAGTGATTGGGAGAATGATCTCCTTAGTATAGATAGCTTTGTTGAGAGAAACAGTAGAGAGATATCTTAGATCGCCATCTTCCCAATATTTGTGCATACGATCTACTACAGTATCTTTAGCAAGACCCTCTTCGATATCCTTGTTGGTGGCATTTAGGATTCTATCCGTACCTTTGCTAAGCCAGCAACCATCATACTTGTTCTTATATTTGACAGCATAAAGAGTGAAATCTTTCGGGACAATTGACCAGTCATCACTAACCAGACGGTTAGGATTTGCCACATCATCCTTAGCCTTACCACGAAGGATACTGTCGTTAGAATTAACGAGCAAAACAGGAATCACATAATTCACATCCTTGCTCTTTGGGTCGGCAAAGAAAGCATCTGTAAGCTGTACATCCACGCCACCTATCACACTACCCTTAGGAATAACCATACGGTCGGTTGCAATAGAGTAGTATTCCTTCGGCATAGGCAATACAGGCTCTCCGTTGTCAAGGAACAAGTTGTCGCAAAGTTCATCTGCTATACGGAAAGTCACAGAGCGATCAGTGCGGTTTTTGTTTACACCTCCGAGCACAGCCTGAATTTTGAATCTTCCTTCGTTATCACCGGAATTGTCAACATCAGCCTCATATCCGAGGGTGATGGTACGCACCGGATTAGGATACGCAAACGATATGGTCTGATATTCAAAATCAGGATGTTCTATATCGCCATTGTGGCAACTGCAAAGAAGAGCACCCAAAGCGAATAT
Source organism: uncultured Porphyromonadaceae bacterium (assembly GCA_947176285.1). Classification (GTDB taxonomy): domain Bacteria; phylum Bacteroidota; class Bacteroidia; order Bacteroidales; family Muribaculaceae; genus Lepagella. The sequence continues at coordinate 12,176 of CAMWQF010000014.1, read as the reverse complement.
TGAGAAAATCGATTTTTTCATTTTAGTCATAGAAAATTAGTTAAGAGAGAGAAAAATTACCAACCTGCATTCTGAGAGAGATTGCTATATTTAAGAACCTCAGAATAAGGGATAGGACCATAAATCATGTAATCCTTGTAGTTGCGAGTCTCAACTTCGAACGGGGTGTAAGCGCCACCCTCGATGCGGATACCCTTAACCGGCTCATTAAGGTCAGATTTCCAACGGCGAAGGTCGTAGAAACGGAATCCTTCGAAGCAAAGTTCGAGACGACGCTCGTTGCGGATAAGTTCACGCATTTTTTCTTTGTCCCCTTTAATGCTTTCAAGATATGCGTCGCCATTATCAGCACCGACACCGGCACGCTTACGCAAAGCCTTGACTACATCATATGCAGAATAACCTGCAGCACCGGTAGCCAACGGACCTTGAGCTTCGTTCATGGCTTCAGCATAGTTGAGGAAAATCTCTGTGAAGCGAATACGAGCTGTATAATGGAACTGTTTTGACTCGCTGCTTGGATTGACATTCACATCCATACGGAGGTGTTTCTTCAAATAGTAGCCTGTGCGGGTTGAAGAATTAATTTTTTCCAAGCCATCATTTGTCGGAGAGTCAACAGAGGTATTGATTTTAGTATTGGCAGTGCCTACTTGTGCTCCATTATAAATAATGTATTCGTAGAAACGAGGGTCTCTGCCTTCGTATGGATTCTGGTCATCATATCCGGAATTAGCCTTGTCTGAGATAGGATAACCGTTTGCCATCGGGAAAGCGTCTACAAGGTTCTGGCTTGGGTTGACCTGACCTCTACCATAAAGTGTGGGTGGGAAATAGTTTCTCTCAGAATCGTTACCCTCTCCCTTTGAAGTACGCCAAATAACTTCAGGAGGACAAGCACCGTCATTAAGATTCTTCATATCAGGATCAGCATACCAAGTAAGACCCTTTGGATCTAATCCTGCTATGCCATTGATTCCCTTAAGCAAATCAGCAGCAGCATCAGCAGCCTCTTGCCAAGTCACACCTGACTGAGCAAATGCAGGGCTTGCAGCCATAAGAGAAGCCCTTGACTTGAATGCCTTAACGATCTGGCCACACATTCTGCCTCCGAAAGTGACACCGAACACACGGTTGGCTATACCCTCAGTGATCTCAGGATACTTTTTCTTAAGTTCATCAAGAGCACCGGGATTATTATACACGTCGTAGGCATGAAAATCTTCCGGAAGATATTCAATAGCAATGTTAAAATCCTCCATCATCGAATTGTAGCAATCTGCAAAAGAATTGCGAGGCACATTAAAGTTGCTTGATGCGTCTTCAAAGACAGTCACAATAGGTATACCCAAAAGTTGTCCGGAAGCATCTACTCCGGCATGAGCCTGAAGAAGGAGATACATACAGATGCCACGAAGAGCATGAGCCTCACCATAGAAACGATCGCGGAAACAAACGTTAGCAACAGGATCCTTAACCCATTGCACCTCATCAACTACTGAGAGAAGAAGATTGCAATATTGGATTGACAAGCGAGTCATTTCCCAACGGTTGGTTGGATTATTTTGTGATGTCCAAGATCCGGAAGCAATTCTGCGCCAACTATTGTCAGCGACATTGTGAACAGCATCGTCAGTAGCCACGTCATTCAAGTCGTTGACGTTGAATGATGGCATGTAAGCGTAAACATTTCCAAGCGTATTTTCAGCATATGTTGAGTTCTGCACCATAAATTCTTTCGGAAGGTTGTTTTCCGGCAGCGGCTCAAACACATCGTCGCATGCAACCAAAGCACATGCAGCCAATGAAAATACTCCAGCTTTAATTATCTTGTTCATGTTGTAGAATTAGTTTAGAAGTTTACTTTGACACCAAAGTTGAAATTACGGGTCTGAGGACCAGAACCGATATTTGTATCGCGGTATGCTTTTTCCTTACCGGTCCACCATAGGCTATTGGCATTTACATAAAGTTGAAGACCCTTCACGAATTTCTCCTCAAACCATTTAGACGGGAAGTCATAAGTGAGCTGAATCTGGTCGATAGCGAAACGGCTTGCATCGAATGTCCAGAAATCAGAATAAACAAAGTTTTTCTCACCGCCTAAAGTAGTCAGACGAGGATAAGTGGCATTTTCTGCATTCTCAGGAGTCCAACGTCCGCGAACGATATCTGTATATTTACGTTCACCGTATACCCATGCCGCGTCGTTCGCCTTAATTCCGGTACCACCTGACTGACCTGTAGCAGTCACAAAGAGAGTGAATCCCTTATAACCAAGAGTAAGGTTCATACCATAGTTCCAAGGCTGATTCCAACGGCCGATCTCCACTTGGTCTTTAGAGTCGATGATGCCATCTTCATTCATGTCCTTATATTTGAGGTCACCGGGTTTGGTAGTGTTGTTGATGACAGCACTTTGAGCGATTTCCTCTTCACTCTGGAAGAATCCGAGACATTTATATCCACGCATTGCATCACGATGAGCGCCTTCAGTCTTCTGCCATTCATATTCAATGTTCTCGAATATCTGAGTATTCTTTACATCGTAGTACATCACGTTGGCACCAAAACCAAGCTTGAAATCACCGAAATTCTTATTGAAGTTGAGACCGAGTTCAAAACCTTCTACCTTGTAAGCATTGTAGTTTACATAAGGGATAAATGAGTTTTGAGAACCTTCAGAACTCCAACCTCCGAGCATATAGCTTGGGAAAATTGTAGTAGCCTGAACCGGGAGACCTGACACATTAGTGTGGAAATATGCACCATTGAGGGTAATCATATTGTGAAGGAAGCCCATATCAAGACCGACATTGAATTCTTTACGCTTCACGAAAGTGAGGTCCGGATTCTCACCCTGTGTACTGATGAATGTGGTGATACTGTTGTGACCATCATTCCAACCCCACCAAGCACCGTTGGCAGAGAAACGTCCGTCCCAAAGATAGAATGAACTATCGAATTGATTGCTATCACCATTAACGAGGATATCAATATCCTGAAGGAGCATGCCATAAGTAGCATTCACGCGAAGGTCACTGATAATGTCATTGTCCTTAAGGAATTCCTCGTTTTTAATTCTCCAACCGATGCTACCTACTGGAGAGAAACCATTGCGATGCCCGGGTTTAAAACGAACTGAATGGTTGATTGCACCATTGAATTCTGCATAGTAACGATTTGCATAGTCATAAGCAGCGCGAAGGGCAAATGTAGCATTAGAGTTTCTGTGATACTGGCCTGAAAGAGTACGCTTATAAGCGTGAGCCACCAAAGTAGCATCTACAGTGTGGAGGTCGTTGAAGGTATGCTTATAGTCAAATTGACCGGAGAAAAGCATAGTCTGACGTTCGGAAGAAGAAGACAAACCCATGTTTCCGCTTGTGAAGTCATCATTATACTTAGTAAGGGAAGTGATGACATCCTTTCCGCCATAGTGGGCCCAAGAAGCTTCATATACTGCATACTGAGGAGCAAGGGAAGTGCTGTATTGAGTATTGTAGTCAACTGCACCATGAGCAGTGAAAGAGAAACCGGGAAGAATCTTTTCCATATTTATGCGAATACCGGCATCAAACTGGAGCTGACGGGTAGTAGACTTAGTGTAGCCGGCAGCATACATTGCAGCGAAGGCATTTGTCTGATATTGCTGAGTACCACCAAGCAAGTATTTTCCATCAATGAGATAGTTACTGTTGTTGATCAAAGCCCAACTTTCTTCATCATCTGCCTCAACAGCATCGATTGGGATAAAAGGCACAAATGGAGAAGTACCCTGTACGGCAGGACGCATAGTGGAAGCACTGTTCCAATAGTCAGCGCGGTCGTAACGGTTATCGTAGAAAGTAGCGCTGGTGTTTACCCAACCGGTGACCCAATCATTAAGACGGAGGTCAATATTACCACGGAGGCTAAGTCGAGTCTGTCCGTTGTGCTTGCCTTCACCGAAGTTGATAACGTCACCTACATGATATACATCAACGAGACAGTAGAACTGAGCAAACTTGGCACCTCCACGGAATTCAGCCTGACCTTCATATTTCATCCAATTCTTCTTAAGATATTCATCAGAGAAGAAGTTGATGTCAGGATAGCGTGAAAGATTTTTGTGAGAACCATAGTTGTAGATATCCACATCAGTGAATGATGGATCGAGACCATCATTTCTACGAGCCTCGTTGAACAAAGTCATGTATTCTGCAGCACCGAGATATCTTTGATATCTTTTAGGCACATACATGCTTGCGTTGCCGCGTACAGAAATCTGTAGACCATTAGTATTACCACGCTTGGTAGTGATCAAGATCACGCCTTTTGAAGCGGTAGAGCCATAAAGCACAACTGCCTGTGCACCCTTAAGGAAAGAAATGCTCTCTATTTCCTGAGGAAGAATATTGTTGGCATCACGAGGCACACCATCAATAAGCACCAAAGCATCACCCATACCCCAGAGCTGACCATTGTAGCCGGTAGTGAGGGCTTGCATGTTTGAGAGGCTGTAGTCAGTAAAGCTCTTCTTATCGAGTTCAGCCACATTCACAGCCGAAACACCGCCAAGGATATCACCGCCGTCAGCAGTGCGGAAAGCAAGCTGAATACCTTGCGGCAGAGAGTCAGCAGGGATAACATTATCCTCTGAATCCTGCGCGAAAGCACCTGGAGCAGTCATAAGCAGAGCCGCAGCGAATGGATATATGATGTTATTTAGATTTTTCATTATACAAATGTAATTATGGGGTTATTATCACCAGCCGGGGTTCTGATAGAATTCCGGATACATTGATACGTCTTTAACTTTCAAGGGAAGCCAGTAGTGCTTTGAACTGAGATTACGTTCTACCACCACTTTTTCCGACCAACCTATGACTTCATTCTTAGTTGGATCATTCTTGTTGATACCGACAGAAGAATCTTTATCATTAGTGCCACCTGCACGCTGGAATTCTTGAGAAGTCTTGATATTATAAGGATATTTATCAATCAGCATCCAGCGACGAAGGTCGGTGAAACGATGAGCCTCAAATGCAAGTTCTACTGCACGTTCGCGACGAACCTCACCCATGAATTTCTCAAGAGAACCGGTATATTTTCTATTTACAGGAGAGACTCCGGCACGTTCGCGGATAGTGTTTATAGCCTCCTCAGCAGTCTTGGAGAAATTATCAGACTTTCCTGAAGCGGAGTTCTTTGCATTACAAGCAGCCTCAGCATACATAAGATAGATATCGGCAAGACGCATGTAAGGAACCAGCATATGATTGTTTGCGCCATAATTGTCCGCACCCATTTTATCCCACTTATTAAAGTCATCACGGATGAACTTATAGTTGAGATAACCGGAACGACTTCCTTCTGTCGGGCTTCTGAGAGCGCCATCAGTATAAAGAGGAGCATATCTTACAGGCTTAGCATCTTCATCGCCACAAGGAACAAGGTCGCATCCATCAAAACGGATATCATGATAGAAACGAGGGTCACGGCCTGCCCATGGATGAGCCTTATCAAAACCGGAATCGGCATCGTCAAGAGGAAGGCCATTTGCCATTCCGTAATAATTTACGTAGTTGGCAGTGGGGTGATAACAGATACCTTGATCATTGATTGGCTTAGAGCAATAGTCGCGGCTTTGTCCCCAGTTTGTACGGTTCCAGTCATTAGCCGGACAACGATATATAGCTTCTGTAGATCCCGGCATCAAGCCACTCTGCTGATGAGTAAGGAAGAGACTCTTATAATCTTTGAAATTAACAAGTTTATATTGAGTCTGACCTGTTTCTACAAGTGAGAGAAGTTCACCAAAAGCCTCAGCGGCACGCTTACAGAAATCTTCATTGTAGCCTAAGGAGTTCTGAGAAAGACTTGGACCACCATGAATCGGAATGTTCGGATCGTTGACCATAAGAGGAGAACCTGCCCAAAGAAGGTTTTTGCCAAGATAGCCAAGAGCCATGATCTTATTGATGCGAAGATCGTTTTTGCCTTTAGTAGATGCACCTGCCAGAGTAGTATCCCAGTTGATTGGGAGGAGGTCAGCTGCAGCGCGAAGGTCTTCAGCAGCCTTTTCAGCACATTCAGCATATGAAAGACGAGGATTGGTCAAGGCACTGCTTCCAAGCACTTCATCAATATATGGCAGACCACCAAAATATTGCATGAGTTGGAAATGATAGAAACCACGGAAGAAAAGAAGCTGACCTTTGATCATATCATGTTCTTCCTTTGTGCCTTCATTAAAGCGGTCCAGATTTGCGAGACCAAGATTTGCCTTACGGATAGCATACCAAGCACCTTGCCAGAGAGTCGGGTGTTTACCAACGTCATGGTAATTACCGGTATCGAATGAACCAATATCCAAAAATCCACAAGCCCATCCGTCATGTTCGGACTGCCAACCCCAGAAGTCACCTTTATCAACCTTATCACACATCATGTATGTCTCATTGATACCGGTAAACTCATCTTCACCCCAGTTGAAGGAATTATTCCAATAGCAGGTAGTGAAGTTAGGAAGGCAGAAGTAAAGTTCTTCCACAAATCCCTGGAAATTCTTGAAATTCTTGAAAGCCTCATCTTCAGAGATATCACTTTCGGGGGCCTTGTCGAGATAGTCGGTGCAGCTTGTAAATGAACCGCAAGCAAGGAGGACTGCAAGAATGGCTAATATATTAATTTTTATCTTTTTCATGTTTTTGAGAGGTTAGATGTCAAACTTGATACCAAGGTTGAAACGACGCACTGTAGGATAAGCACCGAGAGATGCGTTACCGCCACCTGCAGCGAAGTTACTTTCACGGTCGTCAGGCATATGGCTCCACTGAAGGAGGTTGTTACCGTTGATGTAAACCTTAAGGTTGCTCAAACCAATCTTCTTGATCCAACCGCTGGTCCAAGTGTATGCGATTTCAGCATTCTTGAGGCGGAAATAAGAACCGTCGTAGTGATTGTAGCGGTTGTCCCATCCGTTGTAGTAGCTTGGAGTTGCATTCCAAACCGGGAGAGGACGATCAACATCGGCATCTGCCATACCGGGAGACCAGAAATCTACACCTGCAAATAGAGTAGTCAAATTACCACGGTATGATTCAAATACTACGGTGCGGTTTACGTTTGTCACACCATACATCTGAAGATAAATGCTCCAACCTTTCCAGTCAAATCCGATAGTAGCATTGTAAGTATTCTGAGGGATACCGCTGTAGCCATAAGGAGTGGAGTCAGAACTGTCAATCACACCGTCACCATTAAAGTCAACCATGATAGGTTGTCCCGGGAGTTTCTGATCGTCGTTGGTGTTATGAGGTGTCATAGCAATAACGTCATCCCAAGTCTGGGCATAACCTGCATCATAGACAATACGGTCTTGACCGATCATGTAACCTGCACTCTTACGATATGCTTCCATCAGAGCGGGGTCATCTTTCTCTATAACTTTATTCTCTGAATGAGTCATGTTAAGATTTGCCCATAGGTGCATGTTGTTGGCAAATGTATAGTTGAAGCGAAGTTCAAGTTCATAACCCTTGCTATCAACACGACCGAGGTTTGCCATAGGAGCAGAGCCACCGAAGTAAGACGGGATAGCACGGTCGCCACCAGCAACGAGGATATCTGTACGTCTTTCCTTGAAGAGCTCGATAGTACCGCTCACGAGACTGTTGTAGATATTAAAATCGATACCGAGATTCTGCTTGAGAGCCTTCTCCCAGTGGATGTCAGGATTACCTTGCTGAGTTTCCTTATACCAAATGTAAGGACTCTCTCCATTGGGGAAGAAGTTAGCCTTTCCACCGGCTGCCCACTGAGTCATGTAAAGGAATCGACCGCCGGCAAAGTCGTCGCCGACTTGACCTATAGAGTAACGAACCTTCAAATTGTCAAGCCAACCGCGGCTCCAGTTCATGAATTTTTCCTCGCTGATACGCCATCCGATAGCACCTGATGGGAAGAAATCGAAACGGTAATCGCGTCCGAACTTCTCAGAACCGTTGTAAGCGCCGTTGAACTCGGCAAAATAGCGTTCGTCAAAGTTATAAGTGGCACGGAAAGCCCAGTCCTCACGATAACGGGTAAATTCAGAACCATAAGTGACTTCATTGCGGTTGAATACACCCATAGCAGTAACATCATGTTTGCCAAACTGGCGTCCGTAGAACAACTGAGCCTGATAGAAAAGGAAACGGTTGGTAGCCCACTGATTAATTTCACCGGCACGAGTGCTCCACTTCAAGTCCTCGCTATATTCGAGTCCGTTAGGTTCTTTAGTCTGAGCCCAAGTAGTTTCACCAGTGACAGGATCAATCCATTTCATCTGAGGAGAATACCAGTTTTCCCAGATACCGCGGTTGCCTTCCTGCATATTGTTGTCCCAGGAAATCATTGCGCTTGCGCGAAGACCCGGAGTTATAAACTTAAGATCCTGCTCAAGAGTAAAGTCGGTATTGATTCGGGTAGTAGTGGTGTAACCGATACCACCTGTAGCCACCTGCTGCATTGAGTTAGGGGCACCTTGGGTATTTGATGGATAGTAACCCCAAGTACCGTCGGAATAGATGGGCAAGAAAGCATCCGGTGGTGAGCTATAAGCTGCTGACCAAAGTTGGGTAGTACCCCAGTCATTTCCACCGAGACCCCATGGGGCTTTCTTCTCGCCATGTGAACCTGAAAGATTCACTTTCAAGTTGGTGGTAGGAGTGATCTTGAAGTCAAGATTTGAACGGAAGTTGATACGGTTGTAGCCGAAACCACCCTTATAACCACGACCTACATTATATTCACGATAAAGGTCACCTTCATGCAGATAGTCGAGGGCTGCATAATATTTCACGAACTTTGTACCACCACGAACGTTGATGTTGGGGTTGTAAGCCATAGCGTGATCCTTGAAGAGTTCTTTCTGCCAATCAACATTAGGATAGCGTTCAGCCTCTTCCAAGTTAGCCGGATTGCGATATTTCTCGATGATATCCATCGGAGTCATGTTCACCCAAGAATCAGGCTGCAAGCCAAGTTCTCGCTCGATGATGCGGTTGCGCATATAGAGAGCTTCCGGAGAGCCTTCATGGCCAGGGAGCTTAGACACCACCTTCATTGCTGCATTGACAGAGACACCGATCTCGGCACGTCCTTCCTGACCACGCTTGGTAGTGATAAGGATTACACCGTTGGCACCTTTCACACCATAGACTGCAGTGGCGGATGCATCCTTAAGAACTGAAATCGACTCTACAGAGTTGATATCGACTGAATTCATCGGACGTTCGATACCATCGACAAGCACGAGAGGATCAGAGCCGTTCCAAGAAGTCTGGCCACGGATCACAATCTGCGGGTCTTCTTCACCAGGCATACCGGAAGATGCCATTGTAGTGACACCGGGGAGGTTACCGGTGAGGGCAGCACCGATGCTGGAGACACCACCGGTCTTAGCAAGGGTTGCGCCTGAAGTAGTCGCGATAGCGCCGACCACAGAAGCCTTCTTCTGCTGGCCGTAGCCTACTACCACGAGCTCTTCAAGAGAGTTCTCGCCGGACTTAAGGACAACGTTGATCTCCTTGCGAGAATTCACTTTAATCACTTGCTCATCCATGCCGACATAAGAAAATCTCAGTTCATTTTTCTTAATGTCAGGCACATTGATCGAATAGTTGCCGTCGATATCCGTGGCAGTACCGCCAGGAATTCCGACAACCATTACAGTAGCACCGATAAGAGGTTCTCCCGTCTCATCGGATACGTTACCTTTGACGATGTCAGCGTGAGCGGACAGGGCGCCCGTCACGAGCATTATCGCAAGCAACGCAATGTAATGAAATGCACTTTTTACATTTTTCATCGCTATTAAATATTAAAGTATAATGGAAAGTATTTTCTGTTTAATTGTTTAAGCGTTTAGGGGTTTAGTCTACATTCTCGGCGTTTGAGGCGTAGAGTCCGACCACCGTACCTGTGAATCCTCCTGCCACCGCAGTTGATGTGAAGCCTGCATCAACATCGTCGGCAAGAAGAGTCCATTTCTTTCCCCCATCGGTGGAATAATGGAAACCATACTTAAGGCCATTTCCCGATATTTTGAAATCCACAGTCGAAAATCCAGCATCGACCGGAATTTCAGCTATCGTGTGGCTACCGTCTTCAGCAATCTTTCTCACTTCCAGTTTATGGGAGTCGCCATGCCGAGTGCGCGCAAGCAGATATTGATGTGTCTCATCCTTCAGGAGAAGCATCCCGGCGAGCTGAGAGTCGCTTTCGGGAATGAAGGTCATGTGCGTGCACGCGTTGAAATTATGGTGGTTGAGTCTGCGGCAAACGTAAGGAAGCACTGCTTTATCGCTCGACTTGACATCTGCGCATTTCACAGTGAGATGTCCCGGATTGTCGGAAAGCGAGTAATATTCTGCTGCCGGACCACGAAGTGTCATCCATTCATGATCAAGAGTAGAGTCGTTGAAATCATCCTTACGGCTATAGTTGCCGAATGTCAGATTTTCAGATCTCTTGACGCCAGGTTTGCTTCCTACCAATGGAACAGTCTCACCGTTATCCACAAAGCGGGGCCAACCATCGGCAGTCCAATTCACCGGAAGAAGGAAAGTTTCGCGACCGAGGTTTTCCTTATCCCCCTCAACCGGACGGCAAGCAAGGAACACTCCCCACCAGTCACCATCAGGAGTCATAACCATGTCGGCATGTCCGGCACAAGTGACAGGATTCTCACGTCCCGGCTGGAGAGTGCGCTGCGTAAGAATCGGATTCTCTTCCCATGCAGAGAAAGGGCCAAAAGGAGTAGGACCTTTATAAATGACTTCGCTATGCCAAGTGCTGGTGCCACCTTCGGCAGTCATCAGATAATAGTTGCCACCTTTCTTATATATATGTGGGCCTTCACACCAAATTGGTTTTTCCTCAGGACGACATCCTTTATTGACAACGATACGGCGTTCTCCGACACATTTGTCGGTATTGGTATCGAATTCAACGACACGCACTGTGCGATGTCCGTCATATTCTGCCTTGCCTTCCGGAGCATCATCATTATTGACAATGTAAGCCTTCCCATCCTCATCGAAGAAGAAAGCGGGGTCGATGCCCGCCACATCAGGAAGCATAATCGGATCGCTCCACTCTCCATAGGGATCTTTCGTCTTTACGAAGAAATTGCCGGCACCCACATTGGTAGTGACCATGTAGTAGGTTTCGTTTGCCGGATTGTATGCGATGTCGGGGGCAAATATACCACCGCTGACATGCTGCTTCTCCATGTTGACCAACTGGGACTCACGGGTCAGAACATGCCCGATCTGCTCCCAATTGACGAGGTCACGGCTATGGAAGATAGGCACGCCGGGGAAGAACGTGAAAGTGGAGGTCACGAGGAAATAGTCGCCCTTGCCATTAGTGCAGATCGAAGGATCGGAATACCATCCGGCAAGCACAGGATTGTAGTATGAACTTTCATCAGGAAGAGGATTGGCCTTGTAGAAATTGTCATCGCCTTCGTAGCTGAACGAGTCGAATATCGCCACCGCACTTTGGGGAGCGACACCGGCTTTCTTCGAGGAGCATCCGGGAAGAATTGCTAAGCAACCGAGAGCGATTGCGATGTTGGTCAGTTTCTTCATTTCGTTGTTTTTATTGTTGGAGATGCAAAATTAATCAACTTTGGCTAATATTACGCACGATATGCTTTAATTTACGTCACTATTCGTAGCATACACTCAAAATATTGTCTCAAATAAATAAGAATTTGTAACATAGTTTTTGTCTTTTTATTGACTATCAGATTATTAATCTACATACGACATTTATAATACTAAAATTTTGTTTTTATGATTTTGTTTTAGTTTGCTTTTGACTTTGCTGGGCGCATGCGGAGCATGCTTGATTACTTTATTCTTGACGCGCGTGGGCGCATGCGGAGCATGCTTACTTACGTTGTTTGACTTGGCTTAGTTTGGAGCATCCTTTGTTTTTAGGGTTGTGGCTGATATGCTTCACGCACATCAGCCACAAACTCTACCTAATAACTAAACCTATAATCAATCTTTACTAAATATACTATTATTTGTAAGTGTGGTCAAGAATAAAAAAACCTACCATATAATAGCCTTGTGAGGGCCATAAATCTACCTGTTTAATCAATAATTAACCTGTTATATCAATCTATTACTTTTGCT
>CAMWQF010000013.1 GCA_947176285.1 uncultured Porphyromonadaceae bacterium | reverse complement strand
TTCGGAGGCGGCGGCATCCTGTTTCTCCTTGACGGAGAACGATTGGCAGGCGAAACCCTTGACAATCCAGACTATTCAAGATTAAATCTGCAAAATGCAGAACGAGTGGAGATTGTGAAAGGAGCGGCATCTTCCCTTTATGGTTCTAATGCTACCGGAGGAGTAGTGAATATTATATCAGCCCGACCTAAAGAGGGCACTCATCTGCGTCTGAACGGGCGATATGGCACACACTCTCTTCAAAGTTATGGAGCGCTTGCCACTTACAGCAAGCGAAAGTTTTCAAATTCGCTTGACGCCAGGTTTGACTCCCAAGGCGAAATCCAGTTTCCAAGAAGAGGAGACTTCAGCAAGGCATATGCCACACATAGTTGGAATCTACGCGACAGGGCAACATACACATTCAATAAAGATGCCTCCATCTCAGCAAGAGCCGGCTATTATTGGCGCGAACGAAAAAGCAGTTTGGTATCATATGACCGCTATCGTGATATTTCAGCAGGACTGTCCGGACGATGGAAAGACTTCACCGCAAAGTATTCATTTGATGCCTACGACAAGTATGATTATGAATTAGAGACAAAAGGACAGGTCCGTGACTATCGTAATAGACAAAACTCCGTGCATCTGCAATATTCCCACGAATTTGGGAATACCGGAACACTCACAGCCGGAGGAGACTGGATTGACGACTATCTGATGTCTTACGAATTTGGAGGAGGCACCCATTCTCAGACCAACTTAGACACTTACCTGCAATGGGATTGGCATCCATATAAGCATCTGTGGCTCGTTCCCGGACTGCGATACGATTGGTTCTCAGCATCACGCGCCAATAGGGTTTCCCCCAAACTCAGTTTGCTTTGGCGTCCGGGCAAAGGGAACTGTGCCCTTAGATTTAACTATGCAGAAGGATTCCGCGCCCCTAATTTGAAGGAACTTTATATGGACTTCGACATGGCAGGAATATTTAATATCTATGGCAATCCTGACCTTAAGTCAGAGACGAGCCACAACCTCAGCCTCTCTGCCGAGTATCTGAAAGGAAGCCGAAGCCTGACTGTGATGGCATTCCACAATATTGTAGACAACCGAATATCCTACCTTTGGAACGAATCTTTAATGGGACAACAATATCTAAACATCAGGCGAGTTCAGATAAGCGGCATCGATGTCTCTCTGATGAAATCATTTGATTTCGGACTTACTCTAAACGGCGAGTATTTATTCACTCATGAGAGATATACGAAAGGGGATATACGAGCAAATCCAACCCGACCTCATGCACTAACGCTGAAAGCAGACTACACACACCTTTGGAAAAAAGACTGGAGATTTTCCGCTACAGCAAATTTCAAATGGATGTCGGCAGTTACAGGAGATATAATGTCGATGTTTTCCGACGTAGCGCTGCGCACACAACGCTACCCTGCTTATTCTCTGCTAGGACTCAATCTTAGCCAGAAATTCCCAAAGAATTTTACACTTGGACTTACTATCGACAACCTGCTTAACTACATCCCTGACTATTATTACTACAACTCCCCTCTTACAACCGGAATCGGAGGGAGCATTTCATTTGCATGGCAGATGTAACTTTTTTCGATTTCGCTTGTCTAAATATAAAATGAAAAATAACACGATTATGAAAAAATATTTGTCAATACTCGCATCACTTGCCATTGCAATTCCCGCCATGGCTCAGTCAGACACTATCCCTGCAAGTTTCCCGGGTGGAGAAAAGGCTTTGTCAACATATATCAACAAAAACCTAAAGTACCCGCAGCCATCAATCAACAATGGCATTGAAGGAGTGGTGCAAGTGAAATTCCTTGTGAAAACAGACGGAAGCCTCAACAATATAGGCATCGTGCGTCTTGTGGACCCGGACTTGGAAGCAGAGGCAATCCGCCTTGTGAAGGGAATGCCGACATGGACACCAGCCACAGTCAACGAAAAGCCGGTTGACAGCGAGTCATCGGTAAAAATCACATTCACGCTTCCTGAATAACATCCAAACCCACGCCCCGGGGCTTCTCATTATTAGACGGGGTCTTAAATCAGTAATATGTCATTGAAACGATTTGTCCTATCTTTACTATTCTTTACTTTATTGATCACGGCACTCAGAGCAGAAGAATCTGATAATCCCTATTTGCCGCGCATAGTGAAAATATACAGCGATGATGATATCGACTCCCTGAGAAATGAGGGAGTTGATATCTTGCGTCGTCGCGGTGATATCCTTCTGTGTCTTTTTCCAAACAGTCTGACGCGAGGTGCTGCTACTTCCATCAGACAACGAAGCCTCACCCCCACCCTTGACATAGCAAAAACTTACTATAATGCGCAATCCATCCAAAGCGGCAGCGCCACCGGCACTCCATATACCGGCAAAGGGATTGTTGTAGGCATATGCGACCTCGGCATCGACCCATTGCATCCCACATTCCTTGATTCAGAAGGGAAATCAAGAATCAAGAGAGTGGTGCAATATATCGAGGGTGAAGGGATCCGTCGGCAACTTGATGGGGATGATGACTATCTCCGTTGGAAAACTGACAATCCGAATCTATATCATGCCACACATGTGTGCGGAATACTTGCAGGCAACGGAGCAGGCACTCCGTATTCCGGAATAGCGACTGATGCGGAAATCGTAGTGACCGTATCTACACTTACAGAAGTGGGACTCCTTGCCGGAGTTGAAGATATAATTGATTATGCTAAAGAAGTAGGGAAACCGGCGGTAATCAACATTTCGGTTGGCTGCTATACCGGCCCGCATGACGGCACTTCCCTATTCTCACAATATCTTGACATGTGTGCCGAAGATGCTTTCATTGTATTGTCATCAGGCAACGAAGGACACCGCACCAATACTCTCATCACAGACTTTACAGAGACGCGTAAAGACGTTTCATTCCGCATTGGGAACAAGGATTGGAATCAGTTTAACATGTATGGCGCCACCGATATCTGGAGCGGATCGGCACAATCCTTATCAATTTCTCTCGGCATATATGACGAGCATGAGAAAAAGATTGTCGAATGGTTCGATAGTATGACTCTGACAGATGGAGACTATCGTTCTTACCAGTGGGAGGAAAACTACAAGGAGCGGACGGGATTCCCATTTGTAGGGAAATTAGAGATTGAAGGAGGTGTGGATTCCGAAAATGGACGGCATAGAACAATATTGAGTTATGACTACATCTCGCCGGAAATATCTCAAAAAGGGAATTGGGCAAGATACAATTTAGCCTTGAAAGTGACAGGGCAACCCGGAAATGATCTGGAGGTATATTCCGACGGGACATACTCAAGACTGATTGGTATCTCCGACAATCCATCCCCTTCTACGGATCGCACAGTAAGCGACTTGGCATGTGGAAGGAAGGTGATATGCGTAGGGATGTATGGCAATAGAGACTCCGTACCCCATTCTGCGCCTGAAGAATTTCACGATGACAATATCTATTATGAAAAATCAGGATTTGAGGCAGGTGCTACAGTACGATACAGCAGTTACGGAACTCTTCGCGATGGACGAATACTTCCCCACACTGTAGCTCCGGGAGGTCCGCTAATGTCGGCAGCCAGCCGCCACTTTCTAAATCTATATCCCTATCATCCGCATCTCAGGATGGGAGGGGCACAATGGTTTGATGAGGGTGGCACATCAATGTCTTCACCCTATGTAGCCGGCTATATCGCCACTTGGCTTGAGGCAGTACCAACTTTGACGATTGACGATGTACAAAAGATAATAGCGCAGTCAAACTGCATCGACATCAAAGATGCTGACGATCCGCATAATGGAACAGGATATTTCGATCCGGTTAAAGCCCTGAAGTTAGCACTCCTTGCAGGCGGGGTAGAGAGCATCGAAAGCCCTGCATTCCCACTTCTTCCTGAAGATCATGTAGAATTATATGATATTGCCGGAGTAAAAAGATACTCCGGCAAGGTTTCTGACATCAGTGATATTGAGAAGGGCATCTACATTGTGCATACTCCTCATGGAGTAGCAAAGCGTATATTCCCCAATTAATAATTTCTCCCGTTGCCTCCAGTTCGATTGCGATTGTTGGAATTCCGATTGGGGGCAAATGGATTCGCTCCGAATTCATCCTCATCTTCTTCCTCCTCTTCTTCTCGTTGTTGCTGACGGTTCTTGTTGTTCTTTGGTTTGTTCTTCTTTATTTTAGCAGGTTTTTGGAGATCGAGAGCAGTATCAAACACATTCCACTCTTGCTCCACATCCCAATTTTTCTTGACATTTATTAATTTAGGGAAATAATAGACGTAGTCCGGCTGAATGGCAATCAGGATCTCTTTACCAATGGAATCTGATTCAATTGGAACAAGACTATAACCGACTCTTTTCAAACTATCCACGATCTCTCTGTCGCTCATAGGCTTAACGAACTTGGGAGTTACCGTCATCGGCACAGATTTCAGACTGTCGGGAGAAAGTGCTAATGAATCAGCAGGCAAATGAATTGAATCAGGAGTAACTTGTAATGAATCTGCCGGAATTCTCAAATTAGAGATTGAGTCTGCGACAAGAGAATCATTAGCCTTTATGGAATCTTCAATTGCAACCGGAGGAACATTGATTAGGGAATCAATCGCTTCTCCAAACACTTTCTGCAATCTGTAACTGCCGGGTGTATACTTGCCGTCTCCATCAAAATCTTCGTATAGACGTGCGTAATATTTGCCGGCATCAATTCCATCAAACATTGCGACACCATCGACTACCGGAGCCACGTATTTCGGCTTATCACCTGATGCCATCAATTGAACAAATGCCGGAATGTCCGGATCAAGTCCATTGAGTTTCAGTTTTAGACTTGACAAATCTTCAGCAGCCTTAGTCTTGAATTCAAATTCTAATTTAGCACTCTCAATACCGTATTTATCAGTTGCAGCAAGCGAATCTACGGAAATTCTATAGTTCATGTCTCGTTGCCAAGGGTATTGAATCTTGAATCTTCTCTCCGAAAGCGTATCAGCCTTTTCCAATCTGTAATTCTCTTTCACAGGAATCCACACCGTATCGGGTCGCATTTCGAGTCGGAATGCGGCAGAATCAAGCCTTTCGAGGGGCACCGGCACTTCAATATACAACGGAATCTGCATATCGGAGGTAGGACCCTTGGCTGTAAAAGCGAATGTAGGCTTTGGAACTTCTACGGTATCTTTCTTCATCTCGACTGCCGATGAATCATTACGGAGAGTAGCGATTGAATCGCCGGGCAAAATATCCGCACCGACATCCTCAACTTTATTTACCTCCGTTTTCTTTGAAGATTTCTTTTTCTTAGCCTTCTTAGGGGCAGCCGGCTTTGGCTTCATCAATTTTACCGTATCGTTGACAATAGACTCAATTCCGGTCAAAAGTTCCACCCTTGGATAACTTAAAGCAAGTTTAAGAGTGTCGCGTGAGGCAAGTTCTCTCGGAAGCCAGAAGGTCAAAGTATCATTGCCAACAGTACGCTCTGCTTTCAAAGGAGTAGAATACACTTCATCATCCGCTATCATTATCTGCGGCTGCTTTTCACTTGGCGAGTTGAAAATAAACTCGAGCCTTGTGGAGTCGGGTCGGGTGTAACTAACCAAATATTGTGGCTTAAGACCTGTGTTATACATTCTCAACAACACATTATTGGGTAGATAGCGAGTCCTTTCACGTTGGATAACTGTGTCTACAGCACCTGTGAAAAGGTCGCGGATGGTATCAGTGACAGTTATTCTCTCTGATGAAGGGCGAATAATATCCTCAAACCATGCTATGTCTTCTTCGGGATTTGCATAATGCTTGTCATTATCAAGATCCTTAAGTGCAAACAACCGATATGTGGTGTCTTGAAGTCCTCGAATTATAAATCTGCCATACTCATCAGTACGAGACAATCTTTCAAATGGCATCCGAATGAAAGCCGAATCTTCCTTAGAGATATAGGCACCAACGAATACACCTTGCTGGGGTTCCATGTCTTCTGCTCCAAGAACCATGCCTCCTATTCGAAGCGAATCGAGAGTAGGTCCCGTAGAGAAAGTGTAAGCAAACCCCGGAAGTTTGTTGGCTTCATTGTTATCCTCAATAGCATCGCCAAAATCGATAGTGTAAGTCGTATTTGGAAGCAATGTGTCAGTGATATTCACCACCACACGCCTTCCTCTTGTAGACACACGCGGAGTGGACTTTCCCGGAGGAGAAAGAATCACATTCTGAAAAGCGTCCTTCACATTGACCAACTCATTGAAATCAATGTTTATATTGCTTGGGTCTACATTAACAGAACCCGGATTCGGAAATGCTCTGACAAATCGCGGGGGATCCTCATCACGAGGACCACCGGATGGATTTCCAATCGATGCGCACCCCCACATCGCCAATAGCATAGTGAAAGCCGAGCCAATTACTGAAATATGTTTTTTAGAAATCTTTTGCATATTCATTTATAATATCTGTAGTCGGGAGGCAAGATCTTATTGACATCAGCAGAATCTACCTTAGTAATGATCATTTTCTCATCACCTTTCCATGGAAGCGAAGAATGGTATAATTCATATTCCACTCTGACCGGAATGCAGTCGAGCATCATCCTTTTCATTCTCGCAGCCAATGAATCGCTTTCCACGCTAAACCGGACCTCTTCAAAATACATAGGATTCGGATCGCCCAATTCCTTATATGGGATCATCGAGCCTTCAAATGTCTTGACAATTGAACCACGACGCTCCATATTTTTTATGTATCCGTATTTTACTGCATCATCCACATATGGACGGAAAAACCATATCCAAGCCACTAATATAATGAGAAGCAATGTCAAGACACTTCCGAGCCACCATTTCCATTTATTCTTAGTCTTATGAATGATATTCTCCAATTCTGATTCTTCCTCAATCCAATAATCAGGATCCTCAGGATCAAGAGCCGGCGTTTTAGACTTTTTCACTACTACAGGCTCAGCATCGGAAGTAAAGAAGTCGTTCTCTTCCTCACGCTCGTCAACCTTATGACTGAAAAAGCCATCTCTCTTTGGTTTAGCAGGTTCAGGATCCGGGGAATAATAATCTTCTGCATAAGAATCATCAGTATTAGAATCATCCGCATGAGAATAATCTGAATCATAGTAATCCGACGTATCAGAATCTTCAGCATTATAATTATCCGCATCTTGATACCCGTCAGGATGAACGCTATCAGAGGAAGGGGCATAATAATCCTGAGCGTCATCAGTCGGCACGTCGGTGCTTATATCCAGTTCATCGTCCCAAAGTTCGTCATCATCCTCTTCGGGATATCTGTCGTCATCGTATTTCATTCTTTTTTCTATTTTTTCATTACTGCCCGAGATGTAACACCAGTCCAGACCGCAGTAAAAATTCCAAGTATGATCAACATTACAGTCTGTCCACTCCATTGAAGAATGGAAAAAGCAGCCCCTTCAACATCCGGTATACCATAGACAGCAAGCCCGAACATCACAGCAATATTCCATGGACCAAGGCCTCCGTTGCTTGGAACTGCCATGCCAATAGATGAGAGGACAAAAGTGACAAGACATGGAAGAAGTCCGAACGCCATTCCATTTTCGAAACATAATGCACGTGTGAAGTCGAAGGCATAGAATGCCACATACAACTGAAAATAGTAGCAACCCCAGATAGCGAACGAAAGCATCAGAAATTTCCACTTCCCGGGCATTTTCACCACAGCATAAAAGCCATTCCAGATTTCAGAACTCCATTTTCTAAGCCTGACAAGCAACGGAGTGTTCCAATATCTTTTCAATGTCCACCAAGCAATAAGAATTCCGACAACAATACATACCCATAGCCATGGAGAATATAGGAAATTGACAATATCCGCTCCCACGGGAAATTTCTCCATAAACGACATAAGAGCCTGCCCTGCCACAACAAAAGTAAACAGAGTAAGTGCCAGCACTGTGACAGTATCCATCAAACGTTCAGCCATCATTGAACCCACCACAGTGGTGAAATGCGCTTTCGATCGGCTTGCCACAAATGTGCAACGCCAAATTTCACCCACACGAGGAAGCACAAGATTTATGGCGTAGCATCCGAATACGCTGCACGTAAGTTCCATAAGTGTGGTCTTGACATTTAGGGCATCGAGCTGTATATGCCATCTCATGGCACGGAATATATGTGAAAACACACTTATGCCCATGGCTGCTAAAATCCACCAATAGTCAACTCCATGACTCACAATATCCATGGCATCCTTGAAGTTTACCTTCTTGAAGAGATACCACAGCAGAAGCACCGACAAAAGCACCGGAATAATATATTGCAAGGCTTTTTTCATTTTTCAAATATTATGTTCAATGATTGCCCATAAGATCTCCATAAATCTCAAAAGCACTTCTGATTTCCTCATCAGTGGGATAATTATCCCATTCCGGCTTACCAATTTCATTAATAAGCGTGAAATTTATGCTATCGGGAGAAGTATTTTTCTTATCGTGGCGCATCAGCGAGATCAACTGATCGATATCTGAGCATTTCACGCCAAGCGATGGATAATTCTCTTTCAGCATAGAAGCATAAGGATAAAGATATGATGATGGGAGCATCCCATCCCTATTATTCCTACAGGCAGTGGCTGAGAGAATCAGTTCCCACAACAGTCCATGAGCCACCGCAATTCCATGAGCTATAGGTTTTCCGTTAAGGAGTGCCTGAGACTCAAAAGCATGCCCTGCAGTGTGACCGAAATTTAGGATTTTCCGTTCTCCTTTTTCTTTAGGGTCGCGGGTCGTCACCCCTGTTTTAATTTCAATACATCTCAAGATCCAAGGCAGGAGCGCACGCCGGTCGCTGATATATTTATCTACATCAAGCAGAGCCTCATACATCTCAGGATCAGCAATAAGGGCAGTCTTGAGCATTTCAGCATAGCCTGATAGCAATTCATCTATAGGTAGAGTGTCAAGAGTCTCCGGGATTATCACTACATCTTTCGGCATAGCGAATACTCCCACCTCATTTTTAAGTCCGTCGAAATTGATAGCGGTTTTCCCTCCAGTAGCAGCATCCACCATACCCAACAGAGTGGTAGAGACGTTTATGCAGTCCATTCCCCTTTTGAAAGTAGCAGCAGCAAACCCTCCAAGATCTGTCACCATCCCACCACCTATACAAAATAGAGTTGAGCGTCGGGTAGCACCTTTTTCAGAAAGCATGCGCCAAACATTTGTCAGCGACTCCACATTCTTATGATCATCCCCAGCCGGTATCACACACCTAGGAATATTGTCTAAATACGGAATCTGCTCAGCCAATCGGGCTACAACGAGATCGGATGTATTTGAATCTGCAAGAATGTAAGGGGAATCTGCATTAAGAATATCAATCACAAGAGGAAGCATGTCGGCAAATTCTGTCATTGAAGGGAATATGCCCCAAGCCTTTTCATCTTGGAAATTCTTTTTAGGAATAGGACCTGTGCATACAGCCATCGTCTTTATTCCGGCAGCCACCCCTGCCCTTACGCCTAAAGGAGCATTCTCTATCACGATTGCCTCTTCCGGTGAGACTCCTGCCTTTTCAAGGCCTCTGAGATATGGCTCAGGATCGGGCTTTCCCTTAGTCACATCATGAGCAGTGACCATCATTCCTTCTGCAAACACACCGGGATAATCATTTCTTATATTGTCGATCAGTGAAGCTTGACCGCTTCCGGTCACTACTACGCACTTAATGCCACGCTCGCACAGAGTGCGGAGCATACGATCGGCACCTGGCATTGGCTCGTTGCCTCCGATGCTTTTAAAAATTTTTGTTTTATAGTCATATAAGGCGGTGCGTTTGTCCGGATCGCAAGGTTTTCCGAATTCTCGTTGCCATATAAGGTCGATTGTAGCCGCTCCTGTCATTCCTTCATAGAGGTAGAACTCATCGCGGCTGCATACTACGCCATTTTCATCCATCATCTGTTTCCAGGCGAGGGTATGGTATTTCATGGAGTCATAAAGAACTCCATCCATATCAATCAAAGCAGCTTTAATCATACTGCAAAATTAGTAAATTTCGCTTGATTTTCCGCTCTTTTTACAATTTTTTATTACTTCTTGTATTGATAGGAGGCCTCCTTTCTTTGCACCGACATAGGTAGTGAACTGCATGTCGCCACGTATAATATCGCTAATGTAGACGGGTTGACCAATGCAGAGGGTATGGAGTGTTACGATATCGCTGTTCTTCAATTTTATGTTTTCTGCTCTTAACACACGAAATCTCATATGCCCTACACATTCGAGTTCGCATTCTTTACCGTCGTTCCAACTTAGCACTATTTTGTCACCAATCTTGTATTTGCTTGTATCTGTGATGGTGTCGTCGTGAAATCCGGATTCGTCGTCGACACCGGTATTTTGCTCAATGCTTTTCTTAAATGACTCCCAATCTTTCATTCCGTTGTAACGGGCAAGTATATTGAGGGTTGTGGGTGAGAATTCTCCGTCATACGGTATGTAGCCCCACAACCTTTTTATCGAAGAAAGGCTGAGGGAGTCTCCGGTGATCTGCTTAATCTGGCGGCTGAGATCGTTGAATCCGGTAGGAGTAGTAGGTTCATATCCAAGGTTTTCATTGGTAATCCTTACTATGGCGGCCAATGCTTCTTTGTCCATATCTTATCAATGATTAATTGTGAATGATTAATGATCAATTTAAGGTTCATAAGGGGTGTCAGAAATGAGAGCCGAGCGTAACTACCAATAGTGGAGAGTAATGAAGATAGCGAGGAGGACGCATATCGCGGAGAGGATGTAAGTTAGGATTTTTGAGGAGAGTATCCTTTCCGTCCAAGAGTCGGATTCGGATGCCTCGGGATCATTCTCCAACATGGCTATACCTTCCCAACGCTTTTGCGGATCCGTGTCCATACATCGCTCTGCTACCTTTGCCAACCATAAGTTACCACTTGCTTCGGAGAGTTCCTTCATGACAACACCGAGAGAGTAGAAATCAGTCTCGGGAGTAGGCTTGCTCCCGTGATCAGACAGTTCCGGAGCCATATATTTTTTCGATCCCGCGCGATTCTTCAAAATAATGTAGTCGTCACTGTCAGACAGGTTGAAATCAATGATCTTTACATTGTCGCCCTTATAGGGTATCAGTATATTTTCCGGTTTGAGATCGCGATGGCATATTTGCTTACCATGCAAATATCTCAAAGCGTCGGCTATCTGCCGTGCGACTGCTGTTGCCCTTTCCGGAGCAAGACTTCTTTCTGAAATCATATCAGAGAGTGTGACGCCGTCGATGTATTCGAGAATTATCCTCTTCCCAAGGGTGTCAACATTCTCAAAACCGACTGTTCGCCTTATGTTTGGATGATCAAGCGTCATGCCAATCTCGAACTCTTTTGCCATACATATGTTGCAGACAGGATCATCACGATATTCGCTGCGCAATCCCTTCAATACAAACCGCTTTCCGTAGCGGGTAGCAGCGTGAATCTCCGTTCCTCCATGTTCTGAACTATAGAGGAGGTTGATGTTGGAGAACCTATTGGAGAAGATTCCGTTTAGGTCTTCCCGAGCACTTTCCTTATCTGCATATATTCCGGAATCAGAATCGGAAAGTTCCCGTGACAAATCTTTCGAATTGTTGTCGTATTCTTTTCTATCCATGACTTATTATGGTTGGAATTCCTCGATGTGGCTGAAAGCGCCCCATTGCCTATGGTTAGAGTACAATTTCTTGTATCCGACAGGTACGTGCAAAGTACATAGTCCGAATATGGTAGAGTCACCGTTAAGGAATGCGTCCTCCATCGTGTATGGCGGTATCTCTGCAGCAATACAAATGTCGCGAATGGAGGTGCCATCAAAAACGAAGTTCCCTATATATTCAGTTGCTGATCCGAGATATACACTGATAAGTCCGGAGCAATTCTGAAACATTCCTTCCGAGACATTGGTCAAATTGTCGGGCAGTCTGATTTCTGTCAGCGAGCAACCGGCAAAGGCTCCGCGACTGATTGATGTCACACCGGAGGGAATTATTAGTTTCGTTATGGATGTTCCTAAAAAAGCGTTCTCTCCAATGGAAGAAATTGTGGATGGGAACAGGTATTCACCCGTCTTTCCACAAGGGAACCAAATGATCTCAGAAGCGTCAGCATTAAGAAGCACTCCCTGATTAGATATGAAATAGGGATTGGCTTCCGATACTTCTATTGCCCTGAGTGCTGCGCAGTCGGAGGAAGGAAGTAGTTTCTCTACTCCGGCAGGAACAGTTAGAGTCTCAAACACCGAGCAACCGGAGAATGCGTCGCGCTCAATTGATATCGCAGAGTTGGGAAGTTTTGCGTGGCGCAGGCTGATGCAGTTAGCGAATAATCCTGTTGATATACAATTATCAATCGTAAAGCGTTGTCCGTCGTAGGAACCTCCGCCATCTACTATACTAACGTCAGTAAGATCAATGTCGGATATATGAAGCCGGGAATCGCCATTAGAAGGAGCCCCGAGGAAACTACGGAGCGTCCGGAAATCATCGCCATTCATAGGTCCTGCAATCGTGATACTTTCAATATCTGTTATGTTATTACTTTCAAATAGAGCGGCAAGCACTCCAGGCTCGGTTAAGATAACCGACTCTTTTGTGGTATATTCCAATGTCTCGCCATAACTTTCTCCACTTGAATTTGAGGCAAATGGAGTAATGTCGTAGGCAGTTGAGGGAACAAGCCCTGTTATGTTTAGTTGCAGGTCTGACGGCTGATGCTCTAAGTCTGTGGCATATATCCGTCTTTTTTCATGGTTCCCGACTTCCTTTATCTCGCATCCGGCTGCGATGATTTCTTCCCCACCATCGTCAAGGATAGCAAACTTGACTATTATGCCAAGAGGTCCTGTGGAAAGAATCGTAAGGTCTGAAACTTTCGGAAGATCATTTGGGATAGTGGTGAATGTTATCGCGTTTGATTTCAGCGACGCGGTCTCAGTGCCCGCTTCAAGAAGGCAAGAGTATGATGCCCCGGGGTTAAGGTCGCTGAGGTGGAATTCGAATGTAGAGATTGATGGATCACCCTGGAGAATGAAACTGCCGTTGCTTTCAGTATTTTGCTCTGAGATATTTTTGCAAACGAGCCGCATATAACTAAGAGTTCCGCTTCCATGACGTTCTATTGTAGCCTTGATGGTTGCCTCTGTTCGAGAAATATCGTAAGCCTCTGAAATACTTATCGAAGGTTCCGGATTGTCAGGGCGCGAATGCTCCGAACAGGCTGTCGCAATCAAAGCGAACATAAAGGTGATGAATATGTATATATGGCGTTTCATTTTAAAGTCATAATTTTACGTATGTCATCTTTTCCTATCCGGACTCCAATTCCAACTGACCCGAACCATTCGGTTCCTTTAAGAGTCATCACAGATGCCGTAATGAGCAGACGTTTGAATCTATAATGAATACCGGCTTCCACTGTAATGCCTTTATTACTGAAATAAGAATTTCTCACGTAGCCTCCACCTTCCGATGGGGCAAGTTGCCAATCAAGGGTGTTGTCGGCATATCCCAACCCTTCGAAGAGAACTATCTTGTCGGAAATCCGATGGATTGCTCCGGCTCCGACCATGTAAACCTTGCGGCGCGTAGCACCGGAATAAAACCTCTCGCTGCCATCGACAAGTCCATGTCTGTCGCAATATGCTTCGACGGATTCCATAGATCCACCATTGAAGGAAAAGCGTATGTAGCCACCATGTCGTTTCATAAGTGCCGCCATTAGCGAGCAATAAGTATAAGGGACTTTACCTCCGACTCCTATTGCTGCCGTATAGTCAAATTCCATTGGAATCTTTGGTTTTTCGGGTCGCACAATAAGAGTGTCGATATGTGTCACGATGAGCGTGTCGCGGATAGTGACGGTTTCAGGCGCTCCAAAGGAGTGACCTGGAGAAAGTATCTGAGGATATTGAAGAGAAATTTCATAGGTTTTGTGACTTTCAAGTCTGAATGGAAACTCATAGTCGCGTAGCACCCCCCACTCTGCATGCTTTAGCGTGATTTTTTTCGAGCCACGGGGCAGATATAGCCATATCTCACCAGTCTTATCAACCCTTTTCACTATCCCGAGTGGAGTAGAGAATGCGAAATCAGAAGGAGCTACTACTTTCAAGAGTGCGCAGTCTTCGTCGTTTAGATCACGAACAGGGTTTATGAATGCCGAGACATCGTTTGGGAGTGCGCGGAAAGACGCTACCTGAAAATCCCTTGCCACGCTTATGGCAGGGGATAGAAACGCTGTTATGGCGATCAGCATATGAGGCAATAGCATTCGTAGTAGCGTCTTCATAATTTAATCAAGGTTGAAGTCAGACATGTCAATGATATCGTCCTCGCCAGAGAGAGAGCGTACGGGTTGCCAAGTACGAACATGAATCAAAGGCATTGAAGGGTCACGGAAATCCCATAGAAGAAATAGCCATCCATCATCTGAGTAGTCTCCGCAAGAATATTGTTGGCGCAGAGTGACGCCATATATACCCTCCATTGTGGGGTGTCGCCGAATACGAAATCCGGAGAAATTGAGGTCGATATCCTTACCTGAGTCGAATATCCTGGCAAGATTGGAGAGGTATTCTCGTTTTGATCGTCGGCTGTAAATGACCTTTTGAGTCCCTTTTGGAGATGATGCATCAGCAGTGCGCACTGTATGGCCGATTATGATTAGGGCGTTGTCGCTGAATACCTGTCGAAGAAAGTCTATGTCGCGTGTAGTGTAGGAAGTACGAAGGTGCTCACAGTAACTAAGAATCCTATGACGACTCATAGAGTCGGATTCTTCAAGGTTTCCGCTAAGCACCTTCCTTGCTTCTGCACTGAAAGGATGTATACCGGTCATTTTCAGCAGGTCAATGTCATGCATATGTGTAGTTCTGACCGGAGTCGCGACTTCCTGTTTGTAAGTAGTTGTGGAAGGAGTGTCTGTAATGCTATCGATAGTATTGGCAGTCCCTACGGGAGAGGCTATGATATCGGGATATGATTCCGGCTTATCAACCGAATCCGCCGGAAACACCTCAGATAGGGAGGGCGCGGTATAAGAGGAAGAAGGCTGCCGGCATATCCAGACAGCCCATCCAGCGAGCAGTATGCTCAGGATGATAAGCGATATGTTGAGCCTTCTTCTTCCTTGCGACATCTAATAGGGTGATTATTAATTCCAATCGGTGATCTCGCCACCGATCTCTATCTTGATCTGCTCAGGATTCTTATCCATCACCAGACTCACAATGTGGTGCATTCCGGGTTTGAATAGGAACTTACTCTCATATAAGAAAGAAACACCGTTGGCGACAACTTCGATCAGAGGAACTCGGTTGTCGAGGCGCTGCGGCACTATTATTGCAGAATAGTTTGCTTGCCCATTGCGACGTGCGGTCACGGTGCGGCGTATGCCTCGTGGATCGCGAGTTGCTACACCGGCTGCGAGGTCGACAGTAGCATCTGTAACAGTGTTATGCACATACACTACCGCATCTGAAGGTATTTCTCCTTCATAGTCCTCTCCCTTTATGAGACGAATCGTAAGTTTGCTCATTATATGGCGGAACTGAAGACTGACAGGGTTAGATGAAGCCGAAACTCCGAGCGATGAAGCGTATAGGAGATCAGAATTTTCATAGCCACCATTGCTTTGGTTGGTGTCAACTTGCAGTGGAAGATCTGTGATGGAAGTCACATGGTCGATGCGCGGGTAGTAGGCATAGACGTTATAGTTTCCACGGTCCCAGAATAGTTTACGGTCTGCCGTCCAGTCAGTTCCTGAGAAAACAAGTCGCTCGTTGTTTACAAAGTTGCCTGCTATTTCAAGTGGTGCTGACGCCTCAGCCACATAAAGACCTACGGCATCTCCTTTTTCAAAGGAAGTGTCGGTGGCTCGTGTCTGCGATGGATGGCATAGAGAGAACTTCATTTCAGTTTTCCCGGTTGAGTCAATTGATGCGGGTGCATTCGGGCCTTCGGTGCATGAGGAGAGTGCCGAGGCTATGAATAGAACGCATGCTAATGATTTTATATTGTGCATATGAGTTTGTCAGTTTTGAAGTTGTTGGGGTATTCATGATTTATCATGAATTGCTTATAATCGATTATTTTTTACGGATGGGGCTCCCTTTGTGGATTACCGGTGGAAGCTGACGTGAGTGAACGCTACCGGAAGTGGAGTCGAAACCACGGGTAAGGACTTGTGAAGTTCGCTTGTCATTGGCTACGAATTCCTCGAAGTCGAATGTTTCGCCGGCATAGGCTTTGATTCTTTTTACGATGCTCTGGCGGCTGATAGTGCTATAATATGGGATGTTGTTGTTCATGCAACTATTCTGCTCAGAGCGGAATACACCACGGTTGTGCATAAAACCGCCTTCAAAGATATCCACAATATCGCTGTAACGCGGATCGAAGATAAGATGGCTCCAACGCACCTCGTGAATCTTGCCGGTAAGGGAGATATTGTCATACCACCCCAATGATTTTGCCCAATTGATAGCATCTACGTGTCCGCAGCAGGTGCAATCACATGCATCAATGAATGCGTTATGATAGATGTATTCATCAGCGAGTTTGCCGAATCCGTGTCCACCAGCCTCATGCTGTATCACGCCACGGGTGTCGAGCGGATAACCGTAATCACTCTTCGGACAGAAAGCGATGGCGTAACCGGAAGCCCACATCTGGCATATACCACCGTAATCGGTGCTGTTAGGCACTACAATTACGAGGGTTTGGTCGATGTTGCCTTCGTTGACAGTCGGAGCATTAAGAACATAATCAGTAAGTTCGTCATAGTCACATTTGAGACCTACCCCTCCGGTGTAAGTGGTATTAAAACGGTTGTAGCGGATTGAATTGATAGTGCCGACACCGCTTTCAGTAGAGAGCGGAAATGCGGTATAGACGTTGAAGTATTCTCGGTAGGTGGTGTAGGGTTCGATACCGAAGAAATTCTCAACTTGCTGCTTCATATCTTTGAGGTATTCGCCTCCTGCTATTTCCTTTGCGTCGTAGCCGTCACCGAGAATTACGATATTTATACCACCGTTTTTGCCTTTAGTGGCTTTTTGGAGTGTGAGATATTGGTCTTCACCGTATTCATAACCATACTGTGTGACGTGACAAGTATGTGTATAGTCTTTGTCTTTCAGACGGAACACTACGTCCCCTTCGCGGATGTCGCCTGCGGCAGTTGATTTGATAGTCAGAGTAATTTCGCTCTTCTTATTGCCTGAATTCTGTGAAAGTTCGCACCAATCTGGCTTTGAGTCGAGTACCCAATCCCCTTCTGAGTCGATGACGAGAGTCTGGTGGTGTTCCGTACTAAGTGCGCATGCCACAGCAGGACGGCAAACTAATTCATGATGGGCCGCGATACGCTTGAAGTCGCACCAGCCAACTGCGGTCTGATATTGCGCAACGGAGGATTCCGGCACTTCAAGAGTGAAATTGTCTTTGGCTACTCCATCAAAAGCACCCTGCTGTATATAAGGAGGAATGCCACTCTTGCTCACGATGGAACCAATGCCATAACAACCTTGGAATGCACCGCCATCTTCATAATAACTTGCTTCATAGCGAATATTTTCAAGACTTTCCGGGAATACGAGTCCTTCAAGACTACGGCAATGTGCGAACGCACCGGCACCGATGGTGATGAGACCTTCCGCAAATTCAAGTGTACCCATAAGACGCCAGTTGTAAGCGAAGGCTTTATCGCCTATTGTCACAAGGGTCTTAGGCAGGACAAGTTCGCCTGAGAAGTCGCAGCCGTAGAAGACGTTGTCGTTGATGACCGTGAGATTCTTCGGAAGAGCAAGTTCACCTTTAAAGTGGCATCCATTAAATGCACCCATGCCAATAGAAGCAATTCCATCGTGGAGAATAAGATTGCCATCAAATCCACAGTTGGCAAATACTTCTTCCGGAATATCCGTCACGCCTTGTGGAATTTCAAGAGAGCCGGAAAAATTGAGACACTGGAAGAATGCTCTCCAGCCTATCCTTTTAAGTTTTTCAGGAAGACGCAGGCTACCATAAAATCCTTTACAACCACCAAAAGCACTTCCACGTATCAATTCCACATTGTCAGGAATTATCAATTCACAGGTAAATCCACAATCGGAGAACACTCCATTGTAATAATCAATACCTTCATCTTTGTCTAAATCAATTTCCCCAGTATTGTCTGACTGTGAATTGCCTATGTATTTTAGCGTAGAAGGCAATGATAGCGATCCGGTAAGGGATTTACATTGATAGAAAGCCCCTTGTTGAATGTCGATTACTCCTTCCGGTATAATGAGGGATCCTGTAAGGTTTCTACATCCATAGAATGCTCTTGCTCCAATAGATTTTAATTTGTCTGGAAGGATTATTCTTGTAAGGCTGTTCTTTCCCGATACCGTTGCATTTGAGTAAAATGCGCTTGCAGGAATCTGATCTTCTTTACATGCAATATTATATATGGGTTCTCTGCCGAAAGCCTGTATTTTCACTTCCTTCAAGTTTAGGGCTTGGAGGGCGTCCATTTCGTCGCGCATAAAGTAGAAGTCTCGGGAATCGACTTCGCCAGTGATTTTGAGATTTTTCAACTTAGTGTAATCTTTCCCTGCATCTATAATGGCCTGCTTCAGTTTGCCTGGAGTCGACTCCACAATCACATATTCCTTCGATGAGGCATCGTGGCTAACAAGATCAGTTTCCCAAGCGGTGATGCTCTCGCTAACGAGGGTCAAGGTATAGTCTCCCGAGGGTTCCTTCTTGTCAACTCTAATGGTGAAGTTACTCATCTTACCGGGTAGATAAGTGAAGTCGTCGGAACGGCTGAACTTATAAGGCATACCGCCGATGGTAAGACTGAACATGGTGGTACCGGCAGGTATTGTCTGAGGTACTACAATGGCACGCCATTCATCGCCTCTGCGGGATGGAATGATCGAATTGCGACCCACGTTGCCAGTGGCTGTCACTGTTCCGGATGCCAAGTCTATTGTTGCACCCTGAATGGTGTTGGCAACCAACACTTGTTTCTCCAAATCAGCCCATTCGCCATCCGTGAAACCTGAACCTTCGGTAAGGGTAACCCTCGCATTCGCCATCCTGTGGGTAAGAGGGAGTCTGATTATATTCGTGGTAGGTTCGACACCTTCTACCTTTCCCCATAGAAAGTCGGATGCCTCGTATCCCCCCATAGAGTTTTCGGTAGAAACACCGTTCTGGTTGGTAAGAACCGTAAACTCATAGGTATTTACGTTATCCGGACTGCCGAATGGGTAATAGCCATAGACATCTATGCGTGTATGCTTGTCTTTCCAATATAGATCGTAGGCTGAATCCCAACGGTAGGCAGACTCATTGAATGTATGACGTACGTTGTCGCCACGGTTCCCTTTGCTGAGGAGAGTGCCGGGATTGTTCCCATTGTAGTCTACTATATACACGCCCATGACATCCCCGTCGGCGAAGCCGTCATCATTGACGCGGGTAGTGGCTACCTGATTTATCTCTCCGGCGAGCTGTATACGGCCGGAGTTATCCACCTCCTCTTGCGTAGGAGCGTTGAAAAGTTCCTGAGAGCAGGAAGAAAGTGTTAATGCTACAATAATGGTAGCGGGGAATTTTATATTCTTCATAATTTGTAAGGTTAGTGTCATTCGGCAGTGCCGCCGTTGTCTACATCGTCATCAATCCATGGATTAATGTTGACATTTACACCAGCGGAAGTCTTGCTGAGAGTAACGGTGAATTTATGGTTTTTAGCACTCTCAAAAGTGAAGCCCTTGTGGAGGTTGAAGTCTCTGCCGTCGACAGTTACGGTAATTAGATTGCTTTCCTCTACGGTCTGCGGTACGATTAGAGCTTTATAAGCGCCGTCGGCATATAGCGGGGTAACGACCAAAGGATCACCGGTAGCGGAGATTGCACCGGAAGCAATATTCAATGTGGCATCACATTTTACGCCGTTGATCTTTACGGTGATATTTGCCTTTGAGAGTGATTCGGCAGTGAATCCGTTGCCAGCTTCGAGGACTATGTAGATTCGGCTCATCGCGTGGTTGACGGGAATTGAGATCGCTTCTTCCGAAGGAGCCACGTTGAGGACTTTACCAACCATAAGGTCAGAAGACTTATAGGCAGCCTCGGTTGACTGGTCGGCTTTCACTGAGAATTTATGTGCAGCCACATTCTGTACGTTAGCGAATGGATAGTATAGATAGAAGTCGGCATGCGTCTTATTATCTATCCAGATGATTGTTTTGTCGGGAGTCCAAGTGCCGTTGTAGGTGAAGCGCATGTTATCTACGTGGTTTCCGCTATTGGAGAGGGAACCTGGGATTGAACCGGAATAGTTAACGACATAGAGACCTACACAGTCGCCGGACTCAAAACCGTAGTCGGTTGCTCGGGTCATAGCGGGGCTGATGCGTATCTCCATTTTCTTTTCAGTTGGAGTTTCAGGAGTAGGCACATTCGGTTCGGGAGAGTCGGAACCACCGCCGCAACTTGCGAGGATGCAAGCAGGCAACGCTGCGAGTAATACTTTGTAAGAAATTTTCATAAATGCAGTAAATTTTGAATTCTGACTGCAAAAATAAGCAAAAAAAGTGGGAATGAGAAAGGCGGAATTGGTTCAAAGTGGTTCAAGGAAGATTTAATATTTCTTTTTCGCTTATTGGGTGCTTAACGATGCTGGGGGTGTACTCACTACGTTCGCACCACAATTTCATGCTGTTTTAGGGAGTTTATTAAGGGAACTTTGAAGATAGGGATAATTTCAAATAAAAAAAGTCCTAAAATTTGCATACTCAACTTTCATTCTATATTTTTGTATTCCCGATCGTAGTGCAAGAATTTTTCTTAATTCAAGTACTCGATTGTGGTGCGAACGTAGTGAGTACATAGTGAGTACATAAGAGTCTTCCTCAATTATATTTTCTTCTGCCATGCAAGAATCAAAACCCTTCTACTGCAATCCCAAACACCCAAATTTCAATCGGAGGGCCAACCATCATGACTACACTCGTCCGGCAAAATATCTTATAACATTCTTGAAGCAACCCACAACACCAGCATTATCTGAAATTGTAGGATATCCCCCTTACGTATCATACGAAAGTGCACAGACCATTCTTACTCATGTGGGCAATCTCATCTACACAGCTATAATTAAATGGTTGACGATTTATCCGCAGATAATCGTACCAGCCCACGCGATTATGCCTGATCATGTCCACATCTGCGTAGAAGTGACCACAAGGCTTCCAAATGGCTTGAGCCGTGCCATCGGTCGGCTGAAAGGATTAATCTCTTCTGCTTATCACCATAGTCTGCCTGATGCAATGCGTCCTGCCGATATGCAGCCTCTTTTTACGAAAGGATTCAATGACAGGATAGCATACGATGATGAGCAATGGAAAAACCAGATACACTATACACGCGACAATCCAAGACGTTACATGCTGAAGAAATCCATTCCGGATTATATGACGCGCCGTTGGATTGTGACCATGGGCGATGAGCAATACATGGCAAAAGGTAATATCTTCCTGCTAAAGCAGCCGCATCTTTTCCCTGTAAAATTCAGCAGAAGATTCAGTGACAGGGAAAGTGTCGAGTGGATGGAGGGCTGCAAAGGTATGCTTCATAATGGCTCAATACCAGTATCACCCTTCATTCACTCTAAAGAAAAAGAATTAAGACAGTATGCTATAAATGAAGGATTCGCTATCATACGCATCTGCACCAATGGTTTTGCTGAGAGAGAAAGTGCCTCAGGGGTAGAGTTTAATTTGATGTGTGAAGGCCGCTTGCTATTGATCGCACCATTAAATCATAAGACCCAGAAGGAAGACCTGAAATATGAGTATGCCCAGCGCCTCAATAAGGTAGCCGTTGATATTTTAAAGTCCTTCAGTTCCAGCCAGACTGGATTTATTAGACCCCTATAAGGTTACCTTATCCTTCTCATGTGCTCACTGCGTTCGCACCACAATCTCAGGCTATTTTGGGGTCAGGAGAAGTGGGATTTGATGTTGATGGCGTTGGCTACGCCGCCGCGGTGCTTGAAGGCGGTGTGGGCGGGGCGGTAGACGAGGCGCATTGTGCGACAGTCGGTGTCTTCGTGGGGTACTAGGTTAAGGCTGTCGCGCCATTGCCAGAAGTCCGCTTCTCGTCCATTGGCTTTTGCCCATGCTTCTATTGCCGGTTTTAGAGCCGGAATCATACGGGTCTGGGCTATCTCCTGTAGGCTGTTGGGCCCGCCTCCACGTTTCTGGATATTGTCCGAGGAGAGTTCATCGTAGAGGTCGGAGATGTCTACGATCGAGCCGGGGAATGTGACGGCATCGAAGTTGGGAGAGCCATGTAGGTCGTATTGACAGACGGTGAAGTTTACGGTTTCGCATTCCTTGTAGTTGGGATGGGAGGGTTTGAGACGGCAGGTGCAGTCGTTGGGACCTTCCCAAACGACATGGCTTTTGGGAGCCGGATCCCACAGTTTCCAGTTTTCTTCGAGGGCATCCCAGGTGTT
>CAMWQF010000012.1 GCA_947176285.1 uncultured Porphyromonadaceae bacterium | reverse complement strand
GGGTCAAACCATCCAATCTTTGGATTCAGTTCCCTATTTAGATGAGTTTCTTAAAGACAAACAGCTGATTATGAAAACTAACGTTGCAGTTTTTTTCGGTGGCAGAAGTGTGGAGCATGAGATTTCGGTAATCTCAGCGCTACAAGCCATCAGTGCATTCAATCAGGAAAAATACAACATAATTCCGATCTACATTTCAAAACAAGGACGCTGGTATACCGGCGATAATCTTCTGAATATCCGCAACTATCGCGACATGAATACTCTTGTTGCCAATGCTGAAGAGGTGTTTATGCGTCCTGAATATGGAGATTTCAATCTTTATCGTGTCAATACAAAGGCAGGTCTATTTTCAAAGAAAGATCCCGTCGTTGCAGAACTACATGTTGCAATCCCTGTCCTTCATGGCACAAATGGCGAGGACGGAGTATTTGAAGGCCTTCTTGAGACTATTGGCATTCCATTCGCAGGCTGCAACACTCTTAGTTCTGCCAACGGAATGGATAAGATCACTATGAAAATGATTCTTCGCGAGTCAGGTGTGCCTGTCGTGGACTATGTTTGGTTTACTGATAAAGAGTGGAGCCGTAAGCGTGATGAACTCATTGAACGTATTGAATCAAAAATAGGGTATCCGGTCATTGTAAAACCGGCAAATCTTGGTTCGAGTGTCGGAATCGGAAAAGCCGCAGACCGTCAACAGTTGATAGAAAAGGTTGACAATGCATGCCGTTTCTCTCAGCGAATCATTGTGGAGCATATGCTTGAGAAGATGAAAGAAATCAACTGCTCTGTGCTTGGGGACTGTGATGACTATCAACCTTCTGTTTGTGAAGAGCCTATTTCAAAGGGTGATTTCCTAAGTTACGATGAAAAATATAGAGGTGGTAACGAAGGGATGGCTGCAAGTGAAAAGCGCATTCCTGCTGATCTCCCGAAAGAGACCTCAGAAAGAGTCCAGCACCTTGCTTGCGAGACATTCCGAGTTCTCTCTTGCCACGGCGTGAGCCGAATTGACGTAATGATTGACGAAAAAGATGGTCAGATTTATGTAAATGAGATTAACACTATCCCCGGCTCACTCTCATATTATCTCTGGGAAGCAACAGGAATCAAATTTGCTGACCTTATGGACAAACTTGTGCAACTTGCACTTAAGCGTAAGCGCGAAGTGGAACGCAAGACATTCAGTTACGATCGTAATATCTTTGCCCTCGGAGGAGGTGGAAAAGGTGGAGTCAAAGGAACAAAGGGAGCTAAGTTTTAAATATTAAATATTTGATATTTGATATTTAGATTGACATAAACGATTAATCATTATTCAATATATGAAAAAATTCAAAGAATATTCAACCCCGCTCAATCTCTCTAATGTAAATAAGGAGATTCTTGAGGTCTGGGATCGTCATAATCTCTTCGAGACATCTATGGATGTTAGAAAGGGTAGTCCTACATTCGTATTTTTCGAAGGTCCTCCATCTGCCAATGGAATGCCGGGAATCCACCACGTGATGGCTCGAACCATTAAAGATATCTTCTGTCGATACAAGACTATGAAGGGTTTCCATGTAAAGCGTAAAGCAGGCTGGGACACCCACGGTCTTCCGGTGGAATTGGGAGTTGAAAAAACACTCGGTATCACAAAGGAAGATATCGGCAAAAAAATCTCTGTAGAAGATTATAATGCTGCATGTCGTCGGGAAGTGATGAAATATACAAAGGAATGGACCGATTTGACTCATAAGATGGGTTATTGGGTGGATCTTGACAATCCATACATTACCTATGATAATGCATACATTGAGTCTGTATGGTGGCTTTTGCGTCAACTTTATGACAAGGGTTATTTATATAAAGGATATACAATTCAACCTTATTCTCCTGCTGCCGGTACCGGCCTTTCAAGTCACGAACTTAACCAGCCGGGATGCTACCGCGATGTTAAGGATACTACTGCCACTGCACTCTTCAAGATTCTTGAACCCAAAGAGGAGATGACCGGTTGGGGTGAACCTTACTTCATGGCTTGGACCACAACTCCTTGGACTCTTCCTTCCAATACGGCACTCTGTGTAGGTCCTAAGTTTGATTATGTAGCAATTCGGACTTATAATCCTTACACGGGAGATCCTATCACTGTAGTAATGGCTGAAGTTCTCGTTCCATCATACTTCAAAGCAGAAGGGGCAAATCTTCCACTTGCTGACTATAAACATGGTGATAAGGTTATTCCGTATGAGATTGTAGGGCGTTGGAAAGGATCCGAACTTGTTGGAATGCATTATTCACAGCTTATGCCCTGGGTGAAACCTACAGAGAAGGTGAATGAGTTTGCTCCGGATTATGTAAAGGAATTTGCTGCTGCTCATCCGGAGAAATGCTATCAAGTTGGCTCCGACCGATTTGTGGAAATTGCTGAAGAGGCTTTTCGCGTAATCCCCGGTGATTATGTGACAACTGATGACGGTACAGGTATCGTGCATATAGCGCCCACTTTTGGTGCCGATGATGCCAAGGTGGCAAAGGCTGCAGGAATTCCGGCACTCTATATGATAAATTTGAGAGGGGAGACCCGCCCGATGGTAGATCTTACAGGCAAATATTATACTCTTGACCAACTTGCACCGGAATTCATTGAGAAATGTGTCAATGTTGAACTTTATTCCAAGCATGCCGGTGATTACGTTAAGAATGCCTACGATCCTAAATTCAATGAGGGTGGAAAGTATGATGAAGCTGCTGCCAACAAGGCAGAAGACCTCAACATTGTGCTTTGCATGGAGATGAAGCAGGCAGGCGAAGCATTCAGCATCGCTAAGCACGTGCATAATTATCCTCATTGTTGGCGTACTGACAAGCCCGTACTTTATTATCCGCTTGACAGTTGGTTTATACGTACCCCTCAGGCTCGTGAACGCCTTATCGAACTCAACAAGACTATCAAATGGAAACCTGAGGCAACCGGTACAGGCCGTTTTGGCAAATGGCTTGAAAATGTACAGGATTGGAATCTAAGCCGATCTCGCTATTGGGGTACTCCACTTCCTATTTGGCGAACAGAAGATGGCAAGGAGGAGATATGCATCGGAAGCTTTGAAGAACTATATAATGAGATCGAAAAGGCAGTGAAATCCGGCGTAATGAAGGAGAATCCGTTCGCTGCGAAAGGATTTAAGCCTGGCGATTATTCAAAAGAAAACTACGATAAGATTGATCCTCACCGTCCATATGTAGATGAGATAACGCTCATCTCGCCAAGCGGCAAACCGATGAAGCGAGAACTTGACCTTATCGACGTTTGGTTTGATTCTGGTGCCATGCCTTATGCTCAGTGCCACTATCCGTTTGAAAATAAAGAGGCTCTTGATAGCCATGAGATATATCCGGCGGATTTCATTGCAGAAGGAGTAGATCAGACACGTGGTTGGTTCTTCACACTCCATGCCATTGCCGGTATGATCTTTGATTCTGTTAGTTATAAGGCTGTTATCTCAAATGGACTTGTACTCGACAAGAATGGCAATAAGATGAGCAAACGTCTTGGCAATGCTATCGATCCTTTTGGAAATATAGAAAAATTTGGTAGCGATCCTGTCCGTTGGTATATGATTTCCAACTCTTCACCATGGGATAACCTCAAATATGATGAGGATGGGGTGGCAGAAGTCAGCCGTAAGTTATTCTCTACTCTCTATAACACATATAAGTTCTTCGCTCAGTATGCTAATGTAGATGGTTTTACGGGTGATGAACCTCAAGTGCCGGTTTCTGAACGTCCGGAAATCGACCGTTGGGTGCTTTCCCTTCTTAATTCGCTTGCATCTGAGGTAGAGAAGGACCTAGATGACTATGAACCGACAAAAGCCGCACGTGCTATTGAGACATTCGTAAACGACAATCTCTCAAACTGGTATGTTCGCCTCAATCGCAAGCGATTCTGGGCTGGAGAGATGGATGCAGATAAACTCGCTGCATATCAGACTCTCTATACTTGCCTGAAGACGGTGGCATTATTGATGGCCCCGTTTGCTCCTTTCTATGCAGACCGACTATATGGTGACCTTATCGGGACTTCAACTGAAGGTGAAGAATATGCTTCAGTGCATCTTGCTGACTTCCCGGTTAGTGATCCATCACTCATAGACCCTGCTCTTGAACGGAGAATGGCTCTTGCCCAGATAGCAACCTCTCTTGTGCTTGCATTGCGTAGAAAGGTTAATTTGAAGGTGAGACAACCACTTAGCCAACTTCTTGTCCCAGCTATAGACGCGTCTCAAAAAGCAGACTTTGAGGCTATCGTGCCTTTAGTAGCGGCTGAAGTAAACGTAAAGGATGTCAAAATAGTGGATAATGAGCAATCCGGTCTTGTAAAGAAAGTGAAGGCGGATTTCAAGAAACTTGGTCCTCGCTATGGCAAGGTGATGAAAGATCTTGGAAAGGCAATTAATGCTATGTCTGCCGAACAGATAGCGATTATTGAAAGAGAAGGGAAAATTGAATTCCCCGAAATTAGCGGTAATCCTGTCGTCACTCTCGATGATGTCGAGATAATTCCTGAAGATGTACCCGGATGGCTTGTTGCTAATGACGGAAACGTTACTGTAGCTCTTGATGTGACTGTGACTGATGAACTACGAAATGAAGGACTTGCTCGAGAACTCATCAATAGAATTCAAAATATTCGTAAAGAGTCAGATTTCGCTATCACAGACCGCGTGAAAGTGATACTTTCAGACCTTCCTGAAATTGTATCTTGTCTTTCAGAATATAAAGACTACATTGCATCGCAAGTGCTGGCAGATTCTATCGAGGTCGCCACTGATGTTCCTCAACCCGCGAAGGAACTTGACATAGACGGAATGAAGATTCTCGCAAATGTAGTTCGCTGATAATCTGACATTAAATATGACAGACTATTTATCAAATAAAAATACCCGCCATTCTATATTTTCTATAGGATGGCAGGTAGCCTTGATTGCCATACTCATTGTTGCGGTTGATCAGATTGTTAAGTTCTATGTCAAGACTCACTTTTATATGGGTGAGGCTTATGAAATCTTTCCATGGTTTCAAATAAAATTCATAGAAAACAATGGAATGGCTTTCGGTATGGAACTTTTCAATAAGTTCATCCTTACTTTCGGACGTATTGCCGCGGTGATATTCTTTATTTGGTTTATAAAGAAATCACTGGATGTAGCCGGACTAAGAAAAGGCTTTTTTGTGGCATGTGCCATGATAACTGCCGGGGCAGCCGGAAATATATTCGATTGCGTTTTCTACGGCGAGATTTTCAATAATCCATTTCCTCCGCAACATGCTGTGCTTTTTCCATCCGGAGGAGGATATGCCGGATGGTTTGAAGGAAGAGTAGTCGATATGCTGTATTTTCCATTCTTTTCATTTACTTGGCCTTCTTGGATTCCGGGAATTGGAGGCAAGGAATATGAATTTTTTCAGTATATCTTTAACATAGCAGATGCATCGATATGTGTAGGGGTGGCCCTTCTGATCATATTTTTCTCTTCGGATTGCTCAAAAGCTTTTAATGCGGTTTTCGACAAGCAAAAAGCAGAAAAATCAGATAATTAACTCCGCAATTCTATCAAAATGAAATATCTTCCTGCATTTCTGATGATACTTATAATGTCTTTCGGATGCTCAAGGCGTCCGAAAGACATTCTTAGTGAAGACAAAATGGTAGACATTATGGCAGATATTCGTATTGCTGAAGTCTACGACCGTTCCGGAAACTCATATGAATATCTGAATGGAGAAAGCAGGGAGTTGCTTGGCAGAGGTGTGCTATTGCATCATGGTGTAACGGTAGAAGAGATGGATAGCACTATTGCTTGGTATGGTAGAAATATGGATGAGTATGCAAAACTCAACAAAAAGATTGATGAGGAACTTAATAAACGTCAATTAAAATATGCAAGAGCCGCAGGAGAATCTGAAAATGGAGGTGCTTCAACCGATCTTTGGCCATATGCGCATCATTATGTTATTGACGATAAGTCTCTTTCTAATGGAATTATTGCAAGTTTTCCGGTAACTGAGTTGTCGCCTGGTGATAAGATAACATGGAAGATGTTGACTCAAGGAGCATCGTCACGTACTTTGACAATTGGCGTGAATTATGAAGACGGAACGACTGAAATTTCTAAAATTAATAACGGCGGCTTTGACAAGTGGGTGGAAACCTCTATTCAAACAGATACCGTCCTTAATGTGACTAATATATTTGCAATAGCATCTTTTGAATATTCTAATCCTCGGGTTTTTGTAGATAGTATTCAACTCATACATCTGCCTTACAATAGAAATGAATATCAAGGGGGTGGTTATAAACGTAAAGTGGGACCGGCTGGACGCAAAATCATCCTGCCTCCGGATACTTCCGCAAATTCAAGTCTTGTTCCTGATTCGATTACTCCCAATCCTTCATTATCTATAGAAAATAAACGTGGGGTCAATACTCTGCGATAACGGTTGAAATAACTACCATATACCCAAAACCATTCTTCTTTCTCTACTTTGTCCCATTCTTGAAAAGCCTTGTGTATTTCAAAGATTTTGCTTTGTGATACCTTACAGCAAAGTTTCCTTCCATCAGTCATAGTGCAGAGGCATACTATAGAATGTGCTTTACTTTGATCACTCTCTAGTTGATCTTTAGTGCATCTGTGGCTTACTGTGATATTCCTTCCAAATTTCCTGTTGATTTCATTCATAAGGAATCTAAAATTCTTGCCATGACTTGATGTGTCGTGAATTTTCTTGAAATGGATCAAGAAATGAATCATTTCATGAATTAATACATCTTCCAATATTCTTTCTTCAAGATCATAGGTGTTGCTAAGAGTCAAATAATGAGTCTCTTTTATTCGTAGTCCTGCAAAACTGGATTTTCGTTCCGTTTTAAATTGTCCAACAAAAGATCTTGCCGAAGTTATACGCATAATTGGAACCGGAAGTTCATTCCTAAAAATTACTCTATTAAATCTTTCATATCCCTTTTCAAGAAATTCTATTGTTGCTCTCATTAGTTAAATTATTTTTGTTTAGCCACCATCCGGCAGTAAATAATAGCGTTAACCAAACAATAACTCCCCATATAGGGAGTTGATAATCTACTACAAAATCTGCTCCGCAAGATAATTTCTCTGTCGACCAAAGAAGAAATTCATAGCCATAATCCAATATATTCCCTACCCATTCTATTTCTATTCCAAGGCATAGAAAAATAATAAAAACCACAGCAATCCCTAAATATACCGGAAGCAAAGGGAGGAGTAAAATGTTGGTAGGGAGAAACATCAAAGGAATTTGTGAGAAATAATATGAGGTGAGCACCCATGAAGCAGCAGTTGCAACCATGGTTGCAATTAAAGACCCACATATATAGTATAATATCGGATGATGTCTATGTCCGATAGGATTTAGAGTTGAGGCAAAAGCGATCAATGCACCTACACAGACTACGCTTAACTGGAATCCAGCATCAAATAAAGCCATTGGATCAAAAAGTAGTATCAGGATACATGCTGAACAAAGAGCATTTCCTGCATAATTCTTTCTTTCTGTGATAATAGCAATGAATGCAATCGTAGTCATTATGCACGCTCTTACAGAAGAATGAGACATTCCCGTAATTATGACATATATCCATAAAAGGATGATTGCTGCTCCATATCCCCATTTATACTTTCCTATTAATTTTATAGGCCAAAGAATCAGCAGAATCAGTGTTGCAAGAATCCCAAGATGAAGACCGCTCAAAGCAAGCATATGAGCAGTGCCACCATTAGCAAATGTTAATTTCGTATGCTCATCAAGGCCATTCTTGTCACCCATAAGTATCGCTTTCAAAAAGTCTGATGTCTCTTTTTTCAAATGACTTCGTTCGATATTAATCTCAATATTCTCTCTAAGTCTAATGAAAAAATATTTTATAGATTTACTGTATCCAATTCTTTCTATTTGAGATGGAAAAACCATACCTCCATAGAGTATACCGGAAGATATAAGCATTGGGCCTATTTTTTTCCCAATCTCTGTAGTATCTGTCGATACCTCTATGAGATATTTAGTAGGCACTGATATTATATCACCGGGAGAGAGAGTTGTGACTCCGCTTCTCAGTCTAGCTTTTGCATGATTGGTGCCTTCTATTATTACGTCTATTCTATCCCCATATGTTTTGGATAGTATTCCCGTAACCTCACATGTTACTTTCTCCGGAACTTTTCCGGAGTAGACTTTTTCAAGTGTAAGTGGTCGTGACAATCCTTCATCAATCATCCCTATTCCTACAAAGATTAACATAACCCACAAAATATGCCATTTAGCCATTCTGTAGGTGATGATGGGATCTGAGGATTTACGCAGCAGAAAGAAATAGAGTGTACTTCCAATAATTATTGGAAGTATTCCAATCCACCATACCATTTGAGAGACTGATGAAATAAATATTCCCAAAGCAAGTGTTAATGCCGGAATCAAAGGTCCTTTATACATTTATACATTGTGCTTTATCCTAATGCTCTATCCCCTGACAATTCAATTTAGTCTGTGATAGTTGAATCGTTCCAAATTCTCCATGCACCAACAGCCTGCAATCTCAACATTTCAAGTCCATTGCTTACAATACAACCATGCGCCTTACATATCTTCATAAACAAAGTTTCAGCCGGATTATAAACCAGATCAAAACATACCTGTCCTTCATGAAGATATTCGTAGGGGAAGGGGGCTGCTTTATCTACATCGGGACTCGTGCCAAGAGGAGTACAGTTCACAATAACTCCGGCTTTATATATTATTTCCGGCGTTAGTTCACTATATTCAAGACAATCGTCACGATGATTACGCCCAACAAGTTGCGTTTCAAATCCGAGATTGCGCATTGACCATACGACAGCTTTCGAAGCTCCTCCTGTTCCAAGCACAAGTGCTAATGGCTTTTGTCCATTAATAGGCATCTCGAAAGTGCCGACATTCTTCAAGACCTCTTTCATTGATTCGCTAAATCCATATGCATCTGAATTGTAACCTTTAAGGATAGTTTGTCCTGATAATGAATCCCTTGAAATTTTGATCACATTGACTGCTCCTATACCCTTAGCTTCCTCACTTAGTTCATCAAGATATTTAAGAACTTCCACTTTATATGGAATAGTCACATTAAGTCCTTTAAGCAAGGGATGATCTTTAATTAGTGCTGGCAAGAGATCAATATCTGAAAGAGGGTAGAGGTCATAATGAGCGGATAATCCTTCTCTCTCAAATTTCTCATTGAAATATTTTGCAGAAAAAGAATGTCCTAATGTTTTGCCTATAAGTCCATATTCTTCTTTTACCATATTACTACCCTTTCTTCTTTTGGTCGCCACATTTTGTCTCCTTCTTCTATCCCAAATGCATCAAAGAAATCATCAATGTTCTTCAGGGTTGCATTCACACGAAGCCTTCCAAGAGAATGAGGATCTGTCTTTGTGCTAAGTATAATTTCCTCCTCCCTGATATTTCCAGCCCAAACATTAGCATATGCAATATAGAACCTCTGAAGGGGAGAAAATCCATCTATGTATTCCTGTGTCTGATCTTTCTGACTATCGAGGTACGCAGTCTTTGCAATTCTTAAACCTCCTTGGTCGGCGATATTTTCTCCTAAAGTGTAGCGTCCATTTGCATTTACTCCGGGTGCTACCTCGATAGCATTGAATTGATCTACGAGTTTATCGGCAAGTTCTTTAAATCTATCTGCATCCTCCGGAGTCCACCATTCAGCAAGATTTCCGTTTTTATCAAACTGTCGACCACTATCATCAAACCCATGTGTCATCTCATGCCCTATAATTACTCCAATAGCACCATAATTTAGGGCGTCATCGGCAGTCGGGTCAAAATAAGGTGGTTGCAGAATGGCGGCAGGGAAACAAACCTCATTTGTC
This sequence comes from uncultured Porphyromonadaceae bacterium, assembly GCA_947176285.1. Classification (GTDB taxonomy): domain Bacteria; phylum Bacteroidota; class Bacteroidia; order Bacteroidales; family Muribaculaceae; genus Lepagella. The sequence goes on along the minus strand of CAMWQF010000012.1, from coordinate 12,821 downwards.
GTAGGATTATAATAAGCATTGACAGTCTGAGGAGTCATATGCCACTCATCTTTATCAACGGGTTTGTTCATTTTTGAGTAATTCTCTTTTACATACCACTTTGAAGCCTCCAATACATTTTCAAGATATGACTTTTGTGGGTCAATATTAATCTCAGAATAGTCTTTCCACTTATCCGGATATCCAATTTTGACTGTAAAGGTATCAAGTTTTTCAATAGCCTTTGCTTTAGTCTCATCGCTCATCCATGATAGATTTTTTATATGTTTGCCGAGTGCTTTCCGAAGGTTTTCAACAAGTTTTTTCATATATTCTTTGTTTTCTTCCGGGAAATATTTCTCGACATAAAGTTTTCCAACTGCTTCACCAAGCATGGAGTTTGGAATTGCCATCGAGCGTTTCCATCGTGGCTTGAGTTCCTCGGTGCCACTCATCACGCGACCATAAAGTTCAAAACTTGCATTGATGAAATCATCACTGAGAAGATTAGTGGCATCATTTATTGTTTCAAATGTCATATAATCTTTTATCTCCTGAGATGAAAGGGTAGGAAGATATGATGTAATGAATTGGGTAAATGCAGGATTTGCTACATTTACTTTGTCAATATTCTCAAGCCCTAACAAATTGAAGTATTTATCCCAATCGAATTGAGGATAACTTGACTTTATTTCATCGAACGTCATTATATTATACCGCTTTCTTGGATCACGTCTATCCTCACGTGGCATTTTATGCTTAGCAAATTCCGTTTCGAGTTTTATCACAGCCTTCCACACTCTTTCTTGTTCTTCTTCATCATAGCCAATGAGTTCCAATACTTTTTTGACGTAAGTGTGATAAGCATCTAAGATTTTAGAATTTTGTTCACTTTCCTCTAAATAGTAGTCTCGGTCGCCAAGTCCCAGTCCTACTTCTCCGACATGGAGAATATTCATATCAGAATTCATAGCATCAGTGCCGACTCCGGTTCCGAAGAAACTGCTTCCTATTCCCATATGCTGCCAAGCAAGAAGTTCTTCCATATGGTTGGTGTCTGCGTTTGCTATCTTTTCCAGCAAAGGCAGAAGAGGCTTGTGTCCATCTTCATTCAGACGCTTTTCATCCATACCCATGGAGTAAAGGTCGCTTACCTTCTGAGCGACACTGCCGGGAGTCTTTGCATCTTCGTGAGCAGAAAGATTCAATATTAGTTCTTTCAATTGGTTGCGTGCCTGCTCACGCAGGAAATCAAACATTCCAAATCGTGAGTATTCTGCAGTCAAAGGATGATCTTTCATCCATCCTCCATTGCTATATTGATAAAAATCTTCTTTAGGCGAAATAGATAAATCCAAATTCTCCCTCGATATCCCGTGCTTCATATAATTCATATTAACCATTAATAAGTTCTTCCAATTCCATAGTAGCCAACTCCCAGATAGACATTCCATTTTCAAGGTCTTTCTGAGCCTTTGCATAAGCATCAAGAGTCTCTTGTGAAGTGTCGCCTGCAGATATTTTTTCTTCTATTTCCTTTTGCATGGTTTCCAGCCTTGATATTGCTTCTTCCGCTTCCTTAACCTTTTTTTCAGCCTTTTTTATAATTTTTTCTCTTGCTTTTTGTTCCGCATAAGATAGTTTGGGCGTGTTCTGTGGTGGTATAGCTTGCTGTTGAATCGATTTAGCAGATAACTCTGAATCTTTCTTAGAATCCTGTGATGGCTGTGTCTGTTTCCCTGTAGGTGATTTGGTCAATTCAAGATCTCGAAGGTTTTCCAAATTCTTTGAACGCAAGAAATCATATATGCCGCCAATATTTTCTTTGACTTTGCCTCCACCGAATTCATAAACCTTTTCCACAAGTCCATCAAGAAAATCGCGGTCGTGGCTCACAACTATGACAGTTCCGTCAAAATCCTTAATCGCATCTTTGAGAATGTCTTTTGTCTTAAGGTCAAGATGGTTGGTAGGTTCGTCAAGAATCAGGAAATTTACCGGTTCGAGAAGTAACTTAATCATAGCGAGGCGTGTCTTTTCCCCTCCGGAAAGCACTTTGACCTTCTTATCGGATGCTTCTCCTCCAAACATAAAAGCTCCAAGGATATCCCTAATCTTCAATCTGATATCTCCCACAGCGACATTGTCAATTGTCTCAAAAACTGTCAGATTTTCATCAAGAAGTTGAGCCTGATTCTGAGCAAAATATCCAATTTTTACATTATGACCAAGTTTCAGCATACCGGTATAGTCAATCTCCCCCATGATGCACTTCACAAGGGTTGACTTTCCTTCTCCATTCTTACCTACAAAAGCAACTTTTTCTCCTCGGCGTATGCGGAATTCAGCATGATCAAACACCTGATGATCTCCATATGCTTTCCCTACATTTTCCAGAATCAACGGGAAGTCTCCGGAACGCGGCGCCGGTGGGAATTTGAGTCGTAGACGAGAGTTATCAACTTCATCCACTTCTATAGGAATGATTTTTTCGAGTTGCTTGATTCGGCTCTGAACCTGGATTGCCTTTGTGGCCTGATATCTGAACCGCTCTATGAAAGCCTTTATATCAGCAATCTGTTTTTGCTGATTTTCATATGCGCGCATCTGTTGCTCAACTCGCTCTTTTCTCAATTCAGTATAAGGAGTGTAACTGACCTTGTAATCATAAGCCTTCCCACAAGAAATCTCAATAGTTCGCTTTGTGACATTATCAAGAAAAGCGCGGTCATGACTTACGAGCATTACCGCCTTAGCCTTTGTTTGAAGGAATTGCTCTAACCATTGAATTGACTCGATATCAAGATGGTTGGTTGGTTCGTCGAGAAGTAGAAGATCCGGTTTTTGAAGCAGAATCTTAGCCAATTCCACTCTCATTCGCCATCCACCCGAGAACTCAGAAGTTGGACGGTCGAAATCTTCACGATTAAAGCCTAGTCCAATCAAGGTCTTCTCAACTTCGGCTTCCATGTTGTCGGCTCCTTCCATAGAAAGCCTGTCATTTAGGTATTCGACATCTTCTATGAGTTTAGCATATGCTTCGCTTTCATAGTCAGTACGCGTGGCTAGTTGATTGTTAAGATCATCAAGACGAGCTTTATGTTCGTCAATATGAGCAAACGCCTTGCGGGCTTCATTGATTATGGAAGTGTCATCTGCCAATTTCATCTGCTGAGGCAAATATCCAATTGTCACCTCAGAAGGTTTGGAAACATTTCCGGATGTAGGTTGTTGCAATCCGGCAATAATTTTAAGAAGTGTAGATTTTCCCGCACCGTTCTTTCCTGCGAGTCCTATCTTATCTGTCTTATTTATGACGAAACTCACGTCAGAGAAAATCGGACGTGCAGAAAATTCCATTGTTAGGTCGTTGACACTTACCATGTTGTAGTTGTGTGTAGTTAATTTTCAATTAGGTGCAGTGGATGCTTCTTTGAATGCATCCATTATTACTGTTGGCATTCCGTTGGAGAATGCTCCGAGGTGGTAGGCTGCATCAGCATCTATTTCAGGAGCCCAATAGAATACTCCGGTGCATGCTCCATTGGTCAGTTTCTTTGAAGCCTTGATTAAGGCATCAATGAACTGCTTTCCTTTTTCAGGCTCTCTTGCATCAACTCCGGTCTCAACAATCATCACTTCACTTCCATATTTATTTTTTAGATGATTGATATTGGAGATAGCATCTACAAGAGTCATGATTTCACTTTCCTCTTTCTTGCCTTCCATAGCCCAAAAGGGATAAACGCTCATTCCGATCACATCCCATTCAACTCCGTTAGCCTTGAGATAGTCAAAGACGTTATCATAAAGGTCTTGATTGAAGCCATCATCAAGATGAATGATGGTCTTGGCTTCAGGAAATACTTCTTTCACTGCCTTACATCCGGCTTTAGTGAGTTCTGCATAGTTGTGAGGATTCTCATGAATATTACCTATTGGCCATAGAAAACCATGGGTTGTTTCATTCCCGACTTGCACCCATTTCACGTCGATACCATTATCTTTAAGAAGTTGTAGGGTAGAGCGCGTATGATCAGCAAGTGCTTTGGCTGTTTCATCTAAACTAAGTCCGAGCCACGCTTTTGGCGGATTCTGTTTCCCGGGATCTGCCCACCAATCGGAATAATGGAAATCAATCATTACCGGCATCCCGAGTTCTTTAGAGCGTTTTGCCATTTTAAGAACATCTTCAGGAGAACAGAATCCTTCTTTTGGATTCACCCATACACGAAGTCGAGTTGCATTCATCCCATAGTCCTTCATAAGTTGGGTTGTTTCTGTAACTTTCCCATCGCGATCTTTTGTGAAATGTCCTCTCGCTTCGTCAGCAGTGGTGCCTGATATGTCACCGCCAAGCCAGAATGGTTCAGCAGAATATCCGGATAGCATACAAAGCATTGTAGCTGTTGCAAAAATTAATCGTTTATTTCTTTTCATCATGATATTTTATTGCCGCTTCCATGAATGAATGGAAGAGTGGGTGAGGGTTGAGCACTGTGCTTGAGTATTCAGGATGATATTGAGTGCCAATCATCCAACGCTTTCCCGGTATTTCAACTACTTCCACAAGATGCGACTTTGGATTCTCTCCAACACAAATCATGCCGGATTTTTCAAATTCTTCGCGGTAAGCGTCGTTAAATTCATATCTGTGGCGATGCCGTTCTCTAACTTCTGTCTTTCCATAGGCTTGGGCTACGAGACTTCCAGATTTTAGTTTACAGTCGTATGCGCCAAGACGCATCGTGCCTCCCATATCAGATATGTGCTTTTGCTCCTCCATCATATCGATGACGTTGTGCTTTGTCCCTGGATCCATTTCTGTACTGTTGGCATCTTCATATCCGAGTACATTTCTAGCATATTCTATCACCATGCACTGCATTCCAAGGCAAATGCCAAAAGTAGGTATGTCTTTTTCCCGACACCATTTCAAAGCCACAAATTTCCCTTCAATTCCTCGGTTGCCAAATCCGGGAGCAATTATGACGCCATCAAGCCCCTGCATTTTATCACAGACATTCTCTTCAGTAAGTTTTTCGCTATGGATATATTTGAGATTCAGTTTATGATGGCAATATGTGGCGGCTTGGAAAAGTGATTCGTTGATAGATTTATAAGCATCCTGGAGTTCAACATACTTTCCAACCAGTCCAATAGTCACTTCTTTTTCAGCAGTATGTATTTTCTCAACAAAATCAAGCCATGGTTTCAGCAATGGTTCGCCGTATACAGGCACGTGCATCTTTCGGAGCACTATCCCGTCCATATTCTGGCTGTGAAGCATAAGTGGCACTTCATATATGCTCGGGCAGTCGAGCGACTGAATAACTGCGTCTTGCGCAACATTGCAGAATTGAGCTATTTTTGCACGCATTCCTTCGGGAATGTCATGCTCAGTGCGTAGTACAAGAACATCGGGTTGTATTCCAAGTTGCTGTAGTTGCTTCACAGAGTGCTGAGTCGGTTTAGTCTTCAACTCTTTGGCTGCATGGAGATATGGCACATAAGTAAGATGAATACAAAGTGCGCTATCTCCAAGTTCCCAGCGTAACTGACGCACCGCTTCAAGGAAGGGGAGAGATTCGATATCGCCTACTGTGCCTCCTATTTCAGTTATGATGAAGTCAAATTTACCGGTATCTCCCAGAAGTTTGACATTTCGTTTAATTTCATCTGTGATATGTGGTATTATTTGAACGGTCTTTCCGAGATAATCGCCATGGCGTTCTTTTTCTATTACATTTTGGTAGATGCGGCCGGTGGTCACATTGTTTGCCCTTGATGTAGGGACGTTGGTGAACCGTTCATAGTGTCCTAAGTCAAGGTCTGCCTCATGACCATCTTCAGTCACGTAGCATTCGCCATGTTCGTAGGGATTAAGTGTGCCTGGGTCAATGTTGATGTAAGGATCAAACTTTTGGATAGTAACCCTATAGCCGTGTGCGTTGAGCAGACAGGCAAGAGAGGAGGAAATTATCCCTTTACCAAGGGATGATACTACACCTCCAGTAACAAAAATGTATTTTGTCTCCATGCTGTATATATTTATTCAGCACGCAAAATTACAAATTTTTCCCGATATTCGCAAATGAAAGAAATTAAAAAACCGCTGCCGGAAGTGGCAGCGGTAGAATTATTAAAATCGAATCAATTCCCTAATGGCTTCTCTATTTTAACAAATGTGGAGAGAGGCCAGTAGAAAATGTTCGGATCATCAGGTTGAGAAGGAGAGTATTTTGTGTATGGTTTAAGATGTTTTGCCAATTCAGGAAGTTTTTCGGCTATACCTTCCCTTACACATTTTGCCACTTGAGTAGCACCATAGGTATTGAAGTGGGTATTGTCTGCCAGTTCCTTATCCTGTCCCTTAAATGTTCCGGCTGGATAATGCACCAAAGCTTTTTTGCTTCCCTCCACTCCTAAAGTTTCATAAAGAGTAGTTGTCATTTCTGTGATGTCGATGACAGGAACATTTTCTCTTTCGGCAACTTCTTTCATCGCCTTTGGATATTCGCCATGGGTATTGATGATTTTTCCGTCTTTATCGAAACTTCTACGAGCGGTAGGGGTCAGGAAAACTACATTAAGGCCTTGTTTTCGTGCACGGTCTACGAATATTTTCAAATTGTGAGCATAATTATAATATGCTCCTGAGCCGGCTCCTTTATCCTTCTCATCGTTATGTCCAAACTCTACGAAAACATAGTCTCCCGGTTTTGCCATTGACAAAACTTTGTCATATCGCTTGCTGCTAAAGAAAGAAGAGGTTTTTTGTCCACTTTCAGCCTGATTTGACACTGCAATCCGATTATCGAAATATGCCGGAATTATCTGTCCCCAACTTGCCCATGGTTCTTCTGCCTGGTCTACAACGGTGCTGTCTCCACAATAAAATAAGGTGGTGACATTGTCTGATTCTTCTACCGGTCGAATTGTTACGCTCTCCACTGCCGGAGCATCTCCGGTAAATTCAAGTGTTAACTTGTTGTCCCAGTTGCAAACCCCTATCTCACGCTGATTCAGTCTTACGGTATCTTTAAGATTGATTCCGGGTGAACGCTTGTTGATAATAAAGGAATATTCCTCAAATTTATTTTTAGGGAGTGATACGGCATCAAGCATCAGGCGTCTGTTTTCTGCCCTTACCATTGTATGAGACTTTCTTTTTTTATCTCCAAGTTTCACTGTCACCATATAGTTGCCATCCGGAACATTCACTGAAAAGAAATAAGGGTTGCTCCCTTTAGCGGCAGGCTTGCTGTTGAAGTCATATCCATATCCGTCAAATTCATTGAATGTTGGAATGCTTCCGTTCATCATGAAAGTTTTAGGAAATACAGGAAGCAGATATTCTTGAAGTGTGCAGTCAGTGCCACGTAGACCTTCTGCGATACTTGCCGCATTAAGTCTAGCACCTTTTTTAGAAGTGTGAGTATGGTCTTTCTTATAATATGGAGGAGTACCGGATTCTCCTAATTCCTGGAATTTCTTGCCGGATATGCTGTTCAGGTCAATGTAATATGCTCCGGCTTCTCTTGCAGCGTCTTTCGCCCATTTGCCATAACTGTCAGCATTGCTTTCAATTTTTCCGTCTTTCCACTTGTTGCGTGGCGTATGGCTTAATACGATAGGAATTGCACCTTTTTCTTTTGCATCCATTATGAATTTTCGTATGTACCATCCGTAAGTATATACTACTTGATTGATGCCTGTCTTTTCCATCTTGAAAACTTTGCTTTCCGGTCCGGAACCATGAAGTTCACCACGTGCTTTACCGGTATTTATATCGCCTCCATCATTATGTCCGAACTGCATTATGACATAATCGCCGGGCTGAAGAGCATTGTAGACCTTGTCCCATCTTCCTTCATCAAGAAATGTACGTGCGCTCCTGCCTGCCATAGCATGATTCTCTACTGTGATCTTTTCCGGATCGAAAAGTTCAGCAATAACGCTTCCCCAACCCCACATGCTATCGTCGTCTTTATCCTCATTTTTCACAGTGCTGTCGCCAATTGTGAAAAGAACAGGTTTACCTGGCTTGCGACTCTTTCCGGTAATTGTGTCAACCGGGAAGGGGAGTAGATAATCCTTTAGTTCGACTCCTTCCAGGGCGGCAATACCTTCGGCTGCGGACTCAGCATTCACCTTTGCTCCGAAAGCAGATGTGTGGATTCGGTCAATGTAGAACATTGTCTTGACTTTATCCTTGCCAAATTTTTCAAATTTTGTTGCTGTAATATCATTAAGGTCAACAAAAGGAACATTTTCTGCTTCTGCAACCTGTTTTGCCCAAAGTCCAAAAGTCTGGTTAACTCGGGTCACTTTAGTGCTGTCCTTATCATCCCATGCCATTCTAGGAGTAAGAGAAAACAGGATAGGGTGGGCTCCTTTGGCTTTGACCTCGCGCACGTAGCGACGCATATATTCTCCATATGAATAGACCGTGTCGCGCACACCGGTCTCTTTGATTACTACAGGTAATACTTCATCGCCAATTCCTTTAATAGTTGCTCTTGCACGACCGCTATCGAATGGTCCGTTGTCGTTATGTCCGAGTTCAATGATGACCCAGTCGCCGGGACGTACACCCTCCAATACGTCTTTCCAAAGAACGTTGTAGAAAGTTCGGCTGCTCATGCCTCCCAGAGCATGGTTCTCAACAGTTATTTTATTCTTATCGAAGAAATCCGGTGCATAATATCCCCAACCCCATTGGCCGTTGTCTCCGTTGCCCAATGTTCCGGTGCGCATGGTTGAGTTACCCACAAGGAAAAGCACCGGATTATCGCCGATTCTTGAGGAACCTGAAATAGGTCTTGCTGTACGGGCTTTATTGATGCTGTCCGGGGTATTGTCTATCACCTGATTGACATCAGGCATAGATTGAGGCTTGCTGTCTTGCGCTGTGGCTATGCCTAAAGCAGCGCAAGCGAGTCCCGCTACCGATAAAAATTGCTTCAAAGGTTTCATGTCTATATATGGTTATTAGGTTATTCAGTTATTTTATGCAAATTTAATCATTTTTTTTCAATCATCAATATAAATCTCACCATGAAGTGTTGAAAAAATTATAAATTTGTTGGCTATATCATTTGGATTTTATAACTTTGCCGTATAGATACCTTTTAATTAAATTAAGAATCATGGAAAAATCAGATATTTATAAAGAGATAGAGAAGAGTCAAAATCATGCCATAGAACTTAGAAATCAAGGGTTTGGATGCGCTCAATGCGTACTGATGGCTCTTTCTGACAAATTAGGATTACAGGAAAAACAAGCAGCGAAAATGGGGGCTGCATATGGCACAGGCTTTGCCGGGTCGGGTGGAATTTGCGGTGTGATTTCTATTCTGGGAATTGCCGAAGGACTTCTTTCCAAGGGATATGGGCCTGAAGACAAGTCCAAAGTGATGTGGAATACTAAAGCAATGCTTGACAGATTTTCCAAAGAAAACGGAGATCGCAGTCTATGTTGTGACCTGAAAGGAAAAGAAGATACCCGCAAATGCCCGGAATTGATCAAGCAAGGTATTGAAATTTTCTTAGAATCTCATCCCGAACTTGCTCATCATCATTCAGGGATACTGTCTGAGATAAAGAATGCATTTAAGAACTGACGTCTAATCAATCATGGTGATAAGGTTCTCCCTTTAAAATTGTCATAGCCCGATATACTTGCTCAGTAAAGAATAAACGGATCATCTCATGACTGAATGTCATTCTTGAAAAGGAAAGTTGTGTATTGGCTCGGGCATAGACTTCCCGGGAGAATCCATATGGTCCACCCACGATGAATACCATCCTTTTCTTTCCTCCCAGCATCCCTTTCTGAATGAAATCGGAAAACCCTCTGGAAGTCAGCATTTCTCCCCGTTCATCGAGAAGAATGACGTTGTCGGCAGAAGTAACTTCCGCAAGAATCAATTTCCCTTCTTCCTCCTTTTGTTGACTTTCGGTTAGTTTTCGGGCATTTTTTATATCCGGAAGATGCTTTATCGAAAATGGAATATAGCGTTTAAGACGCTTGCAATATTCGTCTATCCCTGTTTGTATATAGTCAGTAGTTGTTTTTCCTACTGTAATTAGTATAATATCCATAATTTTTATTACCTTTGCATTAATTAATAATTTAGTGCAAAATTAGCGAAGAATTTTGAATTATGAAAACTAAAGACGAACTTATTGACGTGCTTCTTGACCTCGCCTTTTCAGAAGATATTGGCGATGGCGACCATACCACTCTCTCAACTATTCCGGCTGATGCTATGGGACGCTCAAAATTACTCATAAAAGAAAAAGGAATACTTGCAGGAGTAGATATTGCACAGAAGGTGCTTCATAAGCTGGATCCTTCCATTAAGGTCAATTTAATGCTTAAAGATGGAGATGAGGTAAATCCGGGAGACATAGCATTCACTGCGGAAGGTCCTGTAAGAAGCCTGCTTGTGGCAGAACGCACAATGCTTAATATCATGCAACGCATGAGTGGAGTAGCCACTATGACGCGTAAGTATCAAGACCAACTAAAAGGATTAAAGACGCGCGTATTAGATACTCGCAAGACTACCCCGGGAATGCGTATGCTTGAGAAAGAGGCAGTAAAAATTGGGGGCGGTATAAATCACAGGATCGGACTTTTTGATATGATTCTCATTAAAGACAATCATGAAGATTTTGCGGGAGGAATCGAACAAGCCGTAAAGCGTGCAAAGGAATATTGTGCAGCCAACGGTAAGGATAATCTTAAGATCGAAGTTGAATGCCGCAGTCTTGATGATATTAAGAAAGTTCTTGAGATCGGTGGCGTAGATAGGATAATGTTCGATAATTTTACACCAGAACTCACTCGCGAGGCAGTTGCTTTAGTTGATGGAAGAGTTGAGACAGAATCTTCTGGCGGTATCACTTTTGATACTCTGCGTTCTTATGGAGAGACTGGAGTAGACTTCATTTCTGTTGGAGCATTGACTCATAGTGTTAAGGGTCTTGATATGTCGTTCAAGGCATTCTGATGATTTATCAGTTGCTATATGTCTGAAAAAAATTTATCCGGGAAAAAAGAAGAGGCCTTGAAATGGGGCAAACAGGCTGAAAATATTGTCTGTGAATTCCTCATTTCAAAGGGATATACTGTCAGAGAACGAAATTGGAGACCGCATTCTTCAAAGAGCGAGATCGACCTTATTGCCCAGAAAGATGATACGCTGATTTTTGTGGAAGTTAAGGCTCGTTCAGACAGGGATGTTGATCCTGCTGAAGCCATTACATCAGAAAAGATAAAACACGTAGTGAGAGGAGCCAATTCATACCTTCAATCACAGGATTATGAGTACTATTATCGCTTTGATGTAGCGGCAGTCAGTGGAAATATCGACGATTATAAACTTGATTATCTCGAAGATGCCTTTCTTCCTCCTTTAAGAAGCAGATGATGAGCAAGGATAATTCTCTATTCAGATTCAAGCATTTTTCTCTTAGTCATCACAGAAGTGCCATGAAAATTGGTGTCGATGGTGTGCTGATTGGTTGCTGGACTAAAATAGATGGATCAAAATCCATTTTGGATGTTGGCTGTGGATGTGGTCTGATCGCCTTTATTTTGGCACAAAGATGTAATATGGCTGAAATCATAGGAATAGATATTGACAAAGATTCTATTGAGGAAGCAAATGATAATCTTAAAAGTTTTCCTTGGAGCGAACGAGTTAGTTTTCAGCATGGTGATTTTCCATTAGATCTTGATAAAGGATATTTCTCCAATCTTGATTTGATAGTTTCGAATCCCCCTTATTTTGATTCAGGAGTCAAAGAAACAGTCACTTCTCGAGAAAGGGCAAGACATCAAGGGAGACTTTCTCCAACCTCGTTGTTGAAGAGTTCTGTTTCTTTATTGAGTTCCAATGGGTCAGTTGCTATGATAGTTCCATCAGAGATATCTTTATCATTGGAGGAAGAAGCTAAGCGTCTGGGGTTTTCGTTGATGAGAAAGTGCCTTGTGCGTGGAAATAAAGATGCTTCATATAAAAGAACTCTACTTCAATGGCAACTTCAAAAAGGGGAGAGGTGTGCTTCCGGGATTGAAATAGAATATCTGACATTGGAAATATCCAGAGGCACTCCATCTGAAGAATATCGCAATCTATGTAAGGATTTTTACTTGAAATTCTGAACTTTTAAACCAATTGTTCATTAGATTGTCTTAATAGTAAAAAAGTAAAATAATAGTGTAAATTAATTTAACAGAATCGCGCTATGAAATTAAGAAATTTACTCCTAACGGCTTTTGCAATTGGTAGTTTGGCACCGGCTACTGTATTTGCCGACGATTATGTTGACGATATATATTATAATCCTAAAAAAGATACACATGTAGGTGCAAAGAAGAAAAATCCCAATTATATTGAGAATTTCAGTGATATGGATGTGGATACCTACAACCTTCGTGGGCAATATTATACCACTCCTATCGACACAATTGGTGCTAAGGTAAGTTCCGATGAGGATTTTGTCTACACACAGCAAATCCAAAAATATTACAATCCTACAATTGTGCTCGACAATTCTCAGATTCTTGCTGATGTATTGCAAAATTCCTATGGTAATGTTGACATTGTATTCAATGGATTGACTCCGGCATTTATGCCGACATACCGTTACGGTTGGCCTTATTATAGTTATGATCCATGGTATTGGAATGTAGGCTTTGGCGGATGGAGTATAGGTGGATGGTATGATCCCTGGTATTGGGGTCCATCCTGGTCTTGGTCATGGGGTTGGGGACCATCTTGGTCATGGGGCCCGTCATGGTCATGGGGCTGGGGTCCATCTTGGGG
>CAMWQF010000011.1 GCA_947176285.1 uncultured Porphyromonadaceae bacterium | reverse complement strand
ACTGATTTCATTTAAGTTACCCTAAAGTCAATGCTATCTTTCTTCTACGATCATTACTCTCATACCGAGCATTCGGAACAATCGGAGCAATCCGATAACTCCGAGCAATCCGAGCAATCCGATAACTCCGAGCAATCCGACGAATCCGAGCAATCCGAGCAATTAGAGCAATCAGAGCAATCAGAGCAATCCGATAAATCCGAGCAATCCGAGCAATCCGATAACTCCAATCAGTCAATAGAAGAAGAAAAGGAGGAAATGATAATCACAGAAATTCGTGACTATCATGTTGCCAAAGCTTATCCAAGGGCTCGTTTTTTCAATCAAGATATCCAAGGAGTTGCAGACACCCTAGAATTCTACGAAAATGACTCTTTGCTATTCATGAAAAGGAAACCCGTAGTATGGAGTGGCGAGCGCCAAGTCAATGGTGAAGAGATAATAGTTCATTTCAACGACTCCACCGCTGACCATGCCCTCCTGCCTAAGACAGGATTCATGGCTGAATACGTTGACGAAGATTTCTATAATCAGTTATCCGGAAAAATAATGGAGGCTTGGTTTGAAGACAGTTATCTCAAACGCCTATACGTTGACGGCAATGTTCAGGTGATAATGCTGCCGATGGAAAATGATTCTTCATTCAATAAACTTGTAGATGCCGAAAGCAGCTATATGACGGTCGACATGAAGAATCAACAGATGGAAAAGATTAAGATGTGGCCCGAAGTGACGGGTAACACCACTCCCCTTTTTCTCGTGAAAAAAGCCCAAAAATATCTCCCCGGATTCCGTTGGCTCGAAGCCATCCGCCCCAAGCGGGTGATGATCGACGGCGTGCTGCGTTGGGATGATGAACTTGGTGAAGTTCCGGAAGAACTGGATATGTATTTTAATAATTGATTAGCAAGAAATGGACGTTATAAGACTTTTACCTGACTCTGTAGCCAATCAGATTGCCGCCGGAGAAGTGATACAGCGTCCGGCATCGGTGATCAAGGAACTTGTCGAGAATGCTGCCGATGCCGGCGCCACCGATATAAAAATATATATCAAGGATGCCGGAAAGACTCTGATTCAGGTTGTCGACAATGGGAAAGGTATGTCTGAGACAGATGCCCGAATGGCGTTTGAACGCCATGCTACTTCCAAAATCAAAAATGCAGAAGACCTTTTTTCGCTTAAGACCATGGGGTTTCGTGGTGAAGCCCTTCCCTCTATATGTGCCATTTCACAAGTAGAACTCCGTACACGGACGGAAGACTCCCAAATGGGAACCAAGATCATCATCAACGGCTCGCAAGTAGAGAGTCAGGAACCATGCATGTGTGAAAAAGGCACTGTCATCAGTATCAGAAATCTCTTCTATAATATCCCTGCCCGAAGAAAATTCCTCAAGTCTGATGCCGGTGAATTGGGGCATATAATGAGAGAATTTGAGCGAATGGCTCTTGTCAACAATAATCTTCGCATTAGCATCGATACGGGATCAAGGGTCATCGACCTGCGCCCGGGTACTATGCTTCAACGAATCAACGACCTTTGGAAAAACAACCTTAACATGCAGTTGATTCCTATTGATGTTGACACCGACCTCGTAAAGATTCATGGATATGTATCGCGCCCGGAATTCGCGCGCCGACGTAATGCGCTATGGCATCTCATCGCAAATGGACGCCATATCAATCACCTGAAGATGCATAAAGTAATCACCGGATGCTTTGAAAATCTTATTGCCACCGACACTCAACCTTGCTATTTCATAAAGATTCAAGTAGACCCTTCGGAAATAGACATCAACATCCATCCCAGCAAGAATGAAGTGAAACTTGAGAGGGAAAAAGAGATTCTAAGCATCTTGGGGGCGAGTGTAAAGGCTGCCTTAGGAAAATTTGCAGCTACACCGCAAATTGACTTTGATACAGATCTCGTTCCTGTCCAACCTATCGGGGAAGGAATTCCGGAAGATCCTAATATAAAAGTGCCATCTGATTATAACCCATTCGCCATTGGCGGCTACTCAGATTTCTCTCAAAACCCAGGCATCTCATCTTCTCCTTCCTACAACAGCCCTAACTCCTATAAACATAATGAAGGGAGAAGCAATGTGCGCAACTGGGATACCCTTTATGATCGATTCATGAATCGGCAGGAAGAAGATGCAAGAGAAAGAATTCCTATCGAGGGAGTTTTGCCGTCTATTGAAGACAATCCCATGCCTCCGGGCAAAGAATGTTTTCAATATGCCGACAAATACATCATCACAGGTTCACGCAGCGGGATAATGATTATCGATCAGCATCGAGCCCACCTCAAGATTCTTTTCGAAGATTGCCTTCGAAACGTAAGACGAATGGAGGTGACAAGCCAACGCGTCTTGTTTCCGGAGACAATTATACTTGAACCGGAACAGCAAGATGCCCTCGCCAGAGTGCAAACGGAACTTACCGCCATTGGATTCTCCTTAGAATATGAAGAAGAGAATAAATGGAGCATCGCTGCTGTTCCAACCATGATCAGCCAGTCTGACGCCCGCGAGATTGTGTTGAGAATACTGGAATCTGTCAGAGAAGAATCTGAGACATATGGCACAAATCCTAATCCGGTAGATGATATAATGGAGCGCATGGCTCTTGTGATGGCAAGAAGCGCTGCTATTGTGAGAGGCAGAAAATTGTCATCTACTGAAATGGAAAATCTTGTGGGGCAACTCCTTTCTCTGCCCGATCCATCATTGACTCCATCAGGAAAACTTATATTCACTATGCTTGATGAAGACCGACTAAAATCAATACTCGGATAAAAAAGAAATTTTTCGATGTAAACAAATTTTATATTTCACTATCCCTCAATAATTTGACTTTATATTTTAAAAAACTTTTCATAAATCATGCCGGAAAACATCTATGTTTTCTGGGAAATTTTTACGAACTTTGCATCATAAATTCAAACTTCAATACAGCTTATACAAAATGTCTGACCACACAAAACAATACACCGGAGATGAGGCATACAATGGTGCCCTGGAATATTTCAACGGTGATGAACTTGCCGCACGCGTATGGGCAAGCAAATATGCCTTGAAAGACTCTTTCGGACATCTTTACGAGCGCACTCCCGACGATATGCACCATCGCATAGCTTCCGAAATAGCGCGCATCGAAAAGAAATACCCTAACCCCATGAGCGAGGAGGAGGTCTACGACCTGATTAAAGACTTCCGTTATATTGTGCCGCAAGGAAGCCCTATGGCAGGAATAGGCAACGACTTTCAAGTGGGTTCTCTTTCTAACTGCTTCGTGATCGGGCTTGACGGTCATCCCGATTCATATGGCGGCATCATCCGCGAAGATGAAGAGCAAGTCCAGCTCATGAAACGCCGAGGAGGAGTCGGACACGATTTGAGCCATCTCCGCCCCAAAGGCACTCCTGTAAAGAACTCTGCCATTACCTCTACCGGATTAGTTCCATTCATGGAACGCTACAGCAACTCCACAAGAGAGGTGGCACAGGATGGTAGACGTGGAGCACTTATGCTCACAGTCAGCATCAAGCATCCTGATGCTGAGGCTTTCATCGATGCAAAGATGGAGCAAGGGAAAGTGACAGGTGCTAATGTTTCGGTCAGAATCGACGACACTTTCATGCTATGTGCCGAATCCGGAACTCCTTATGTTCAGAAATTCCCTATAAAATCTGATGATCCTTCAGTGACTAGCGAGATCGATGCCGCCGCTCTTTGGAAAAAAATAGTCCACAATGCATGGAAGAGCGCTGAACCCGGTGTCCTTTTCTGGGACACGATCATAAAGGAAAGTGTTCCTGACTGCTACGATGATCTCGGATTTGAAACAATTTCCACTAATCCTTGTGGAGAAATTCCTCTATGTCCTTACGATAGTTGCCGACTCACAGCAATCAATTTATATAGTTATGTGAAGAACCCGTTCACTCCACAAGCCTCCTTTGATTTTGAACTCTTCAAAAAGCATGTTGGCAAGGCTCAGCGTATTATGGACGATATAATTGACCTTGAGATGGAGAAGATTGAGCAAATCATCGCAAAGATCAAGGAAGATCCGGAAACCGAAGAAGTCAAATCGACTGAACTTCACCTTTGGGAGAAGATCCGCGACAAAACACTTCTCGGACGACGCACAGGATGTGGCACTACAGGTGAAGGAGACATGCTCGCTGCTCTCGGCCTTCGCTATGGAACTCCTGAAGCAACAGCATTTTCTACTGAAGTGCATAAGCAACTCGCACTCGCTTACTATTCAGCCTCAGTGACCGCTGCTGAAGAACGCGGAGCATTCGAAATATATGACGCTGAGCGAGAAAAAAACAATCCGTTTATCCTTCGTCTGAAAGAAGCCGATCCTGAACTTTATGAGAGAATGGTGAAACATGGACGCCGAAATATCGCATGCCTCACCATAGCGCCGACAGGCACAACGTCGCTCATGACTCGTACCACTTCCGGACTCGAGCCGGTGTTCCTCCCCGTCTACAAAAGAAGGCGCAAGATTGTGCCCGGAGACGAAAACGTAACAGTCGATTTTATTGACGAAGTGGGGGAAGCATACGAGGAATTCCTTGTATATCATCCTAAATTCATAGAATGGATGAAAATAAATGGCATGGAGCCTGAAAAGAACATGAGTCAGGAAGAAGTCGACGAACTCGTGAAGAAATCTCCATATTATAAGGCAACATCCAACGATATCGACTGGATGGAGAAAGTGCGCATGCAAGGGGCTGTCCAGAAATGGGTAGACCATTCTATCTCAGTGACCATCAATCTTCCTTCCGATGTCACAGAAGAACTTGTAGGCGACCTCTATATGCAAGCCTGGAAAGCAGGATGCAAGGGATGCACTGTCTACCGCGATGGATCACGCAATAATGTGCTTGAAGCAGTAAAGAAGAAAGAGGAATCGAAACCTCTTCTTATTCACACTCCCGACCACGTGGCAAAACGTCCTAAAGAACTTGAGGCAGACGTAGTTCGTTTCCAAAACAATAAGGAAAAATGGATTGCCTTTGTAGGTCTCGTTGACGGGAAACCTTATGAAATTTTCACGGGTCTCGCTGATGATGAGGATGGAATCTTCTGCCCAAAGAGCATCAATCATGGAAAGATAATAAAAGAAACTCTTCCTGATGGTCGCAAACGTTATGACTTCCAGTTTATCAACAAGCGTGGCTATAAGACCACCATCGAAGGTCTGAGTGAGAAATTTAAGCCTGAATTCTGGAATTATGCAAAATTAATTTCAGGCGTTCTCCGTTATGGAATGCCAATCGATCAGGTCATCAAACTCGTTCAGGGACTGGAACTTGACTCTAATAGCATAAACACTTGGAAAAACGGTGTGGAGCGTGCTTTGAAGAAATATATACCCAACGGCACGATTGGAAGCGGAAAATGTCCGAACTGTGGAGCCGAAACACTTGTTTATCAAGAAGGGTGCCTTATATGCACCACATGCGGCAATTCCCGCTGCGGATAAGTTAACCGAAAAGCAGAAAACCTGAAAAACTTGAACCTATGAAAATTAAGATTCATATCGATTATCACACCCAATGGGGTGAAGCGATCTACATCTGTGGATCCATCCCTCAATTGGGGGGCGATGACCCACAGAAGGCTCCGATGCTAGAAATGACAGCCCCTGACCTATGGACAATTGCTGTCGATGTTCCCGCTTCGGTAGAATCCTTTAGTTATCGCTTCATCGTGAAGGCTGAAAACCACTGGCGCGAAGAATGGGGCAAGCCTCATAAATTTGTTGCTGCCAAAGGCATATCAATCTATGATATCCACTCGTTCTGGCAGGATGTACCCAACGACAAGCCATACTATTCTTCGGCTTTTGTTGACGGCATGCTCAACCGCACATTCCGCGACCAACCGCTTTCGCCAAAAGCCGGGACCACGCTTTTCAAGGTTGTGGCTCCAATGGTGAAGCCCGATGAAGTGCTTGCCATTTGTGGCGAACCCCGCTGCCTTGGTGGTTGGAACCCGGAAAAAGCCTTGACTTTCAACGATGCTCATTATCCTGTTTGGGAAGTGGCTGTCGATATGAAAGATGTCAAGTTGCCTTTTGAATATAAATTCGTAATCCTTGATAAGAGCACAAGAAAAGTAAAGGATTGGGAGGCAAGAGACAATAGGCGTCTCGACTTCTATCCTAAAGATAAAAATTTGCTTCTTGTGTTTGATGGGATGCGCTTCGAAAATCCTCGTAAGTCTTGGAAAGGCGCAGGCACAGCTATTCCGGTTTTCTCAATCCGATCTAACGAAGATGCCGGAGTTGGTGACTTCTATGATATCAAGAAGATGGTAGACTGGTGTGTGAAAACCGGCCAGAAGATTTTACAAGTTCTCCCTATCAACGACACCATCAAGACCGGGACTTGGACCGATTCTTATCCTTATAGCGCAAATTCCACTTTTGCACTGCACCCGATGTATATTCGTCTGAAAGCCGTAGGAGCCATCAAGGACAAGGAACGTCGTGACCATTACACAGCCGAGATTGCTAAACTTAACCAACTTCCTCAGATTGATTATGAGGCAGTCAACAATCTGAAGAACAGTTATCTTCACGAGATTTATGCTGAGCAAGGAGCATCTGTCCGCAAGACTCAAGAATATAAGGATTTCGTTGAGAAAAATGAGTATTGGTTGCGTTCATATGCTGCATGGTCGGTGCTTCGCGACCTATTCCACACCGCTGACAATTCACAGTGGGGAGAATATGCCATCTATGATGAAAAGAAAGTAGAAAAATTCATTGCAGACCATCAAAACGATATCCTCTACTATTATTATGTACAATACCATCTCGACCGCCAACTCCGCGAGGTGCGCGACTATGCCCATCAGCATGGCATCGTGCTTAAAGGTGATATTCCTATCGGCATAGGTCGCCAGAGCGTAGATGCGTGGAAGGATCCTCGACTTTTCAACATGGATTGTCAGGCAGGCGCTCCTCCCGACGACTTCTCTATCCTGGGGCAAAACTGGGGCTTCCCAACCTATAATTGGGATGAGATGGCTAAGGATGGTTTCAAATGGTGGAAACAACGGTTCCAGAAGATGGCTGAATATTTCGATGCCTACCGCATCGACCATATACTTGGCTTCTTCCGCATATGGCAAATTCCAATGACTGCAGTTCATGGTCTGCTTGGATATTTCAACCCTGCGCTTCCTTACTCCCCCGAGGAACTGAAACGGAACTACGACTTCTGGATCAACCCTGAAATTCAAGCCAAACCATACATTATGGAATGGATGCTCGGTGACTTCTTCGGTGAATATACTGAGGAAGCAAAGCATGAATATCTGGAAGAGATCAATGCCGGACAATATAGGCTCAAGGAATTTGTCGACAACCAACGCAAGGTGGAGAATTATTTCTCACGTCTTGCTCCGGATGACAAAAACAAGCGTTTAAAAGACGCCCTGATGGGGCTTATCGATGATGTGCTCTTCATTGAAGATCCATATCAGAAAGGTCATTATCATCCACGCATCTCTGCTCAATTCACCTATCAGTTTAGGGCTTTGACAGATTACGAACGCTGGTGTTTCAATCGTCTTTACAATGACTTCTTCTATCATCGGATGAATGATTTCTGGTATGGCAAGGCAATGTGGAAACTTCCTCCACTTCTCGACTCCACAGGCATGCTGACATGTGCTGAAGACCTTGGAATGATTCCTGACTGTGTGCCGGAAGTGATGCACAGGCTTCAGATTCTTTCTCTTGAGATTCAGAGAATGCCGAAAGATCCAAAAGTAGAGTTTGGTGAGACATGGAACTATCCTTATTATAGCGTCTGCACCACTTCAACTCATGACATGGACGGAATCCGTGCATGGTGGGAGCAAGATCCTTCAGCCACACAAAGATTTTTCAACTATGTGCTGAAGGAACCTGGACAAGCACCTTTCTATGCCGAGCCTTGGATTTGCAGCAAGATAATCGATCTTCATCTGAAGTCGCCATCAATGCTTTGCATCCTACCGCTTCAAGACTGGCTCAGCACAGATGCGACATTGCGTCGCGATAATCCGCATGATGAATTGATCAATATACCTGCCAACTCCCAGCACTATTGGCGTTATAGAATGCATCTTCCGATTGAGACACTTCTGGCAGCCGACAGTTTCAACTCCGGACTTGCAGCCTGGATTGAGGAAGCCTCACGATAATGCATCATCATCAAAACAAAAAGTATGATATAATAAATGCCCCGGAACAAATCCGAGGCATTTATTGTATTATGCATTTAACATAAAACGTCAGTCAAGTTTATGGATCACGAGTCCGGAACGGAGTTTAGGCTCAAACCATGTAGTCTTGGGAGGCATGATATTGTCGCTGTCGGCAATTGCTATCAACTGATCCATAGTCACAGGATAAAGGGCAAGAGCCATCTTCATCTCCCCGCTGTCTACACGACGTTTCAACTCCTCAAGTCCTCTGATTCCTCCGACAAAGTCTATCCTCTTGTCGCTCCGCAAGTCGTTGATGCCAAGAATATCCCTGAGAATGAGATTTGAAGACACCGTCACATCGAGCACTCCGATAGGATCATTGTCATCGTAAGTGCCCTCCTTGGCAGTGAGTGAATACCATTTCCCGCCAACGTATAGAGCGAAATTATGAAGGCGATCCGGATGATAAGTCGATTCTCCCTTATCTTCCACTATGAAATTCTCTGCTATTTTAGCCAAGAACTCTTCTTCTGAAAGTCCATTGAGATCTTTTACCACTCTATTGTAATCAATGATACGCAAATGCGAAGCAGGGAAAGCCACCGCCATGAAATAATTATATTCCTCATCTCCCTTATGGTCCGGATTATTTTTCGCTTTCTCATTTCCAACAAGAGCCGCAGCAGCGCTTCTGTGATGGCCGTCGGCAATGTAAAGGTTAGGGATTTTTTCAAATTCCTCTGTGATTGTGGCAATTGTAGCATCATCTTCAATTACCCAGAAAGTGTGCCCGAAACCATCAGGAGCCACGAAATCGTATTCCGGTTCTTTTTTTATGACATCTTTGATTATTCCTTCAAGCACTTCATTATCAGGGAATGCGAAGAATACCGGTTCGATGTTGGCATTGTTGCAACGCACATGCATCATGCGGTCTTCCTCTTTATCCCGGCGAGTAAGTTCATGCTTTTTAATGCGGCCGTTCATATAGTCGTCGACCCATGCGCCGACAACGAAACCATACTGAGTGCGACCATCCATCGTCTGAGCATAGATGTAATAGTTCTCTTTCTCATCCTGCACAAGCCATCCTTTTTCTTGGAAATTGAGGAAGTTCTCCACAGCCTTGTCGTATACATCAGGATGATGCTCATCAAATCCGGGAGCAAAATCTATTTCCGGTTTTATGATGTGGTAGAGCGATTTTTCATTTCCTTCTGCCTCCTTGCGGGCTTCTTCAGAATTTAACACGTCGTAAGGGCGGGATGCCACTTGCTCCACAAGATGCTTCGGAGGGCGCACGCCCTTAAATGGTTTTACTTTAGCCATGATTTAGATATTTGGTGTTGGTAATTATTCTTTATTTGAGCATTCACCACATACTCCATAGAGAGTGATGGCAAAACTTTCAGGAGTAAAATTATCCGTTTTAAGTTGCATTACATGTGCTGCGATATGAGCATTGTCGATTTCTCGGATGTTTCCGCATTGCTTACATACAAGATGAATATGATTATTGCGGTTCACCTCATATATAGCCGAATTCTGTCCAAAGACATTCTTCCTCAGGATTCCCGCCTTTTCAAGCAACTCAACAGTATTGTATACAGTTGCGCGGCTTACATGATACCCGTCGCTTTCTATGGCTATATGCAATGCATCAACCTCGAAATGGGTGTTCATTTCAAGGGCTTTCCTTAATATTGCATATCGCTCCTGGGTCTTACGAAATTTCCCTTCGTTCAAAAATCGCGTAAATGCCTCTTCGATCGACTCGCTATTATATTCATTACTCATATTGCAAATTTAATCAAACATTCTCAATTATCAAAGAACCCGGCTAATATTTTTCTCTAATATTCGATGAAATGGTTAAATATGCGTTTTCTTTTGCATTGTCAGCAAAATTTTACTAATTTTGCGGATTAAAACAAGTGTATCTCACATGAACATCTTCAAAAGACGAAAATATAAAGAGACCAACAACGATGAAATACCCCTGCTGACAGACGAGGGCAAACCCGCATCTCGACTTCGTGCCGGGTTCATCATTAAATGCATGTGGATAGCATTTCTCGCACTCTGCGGATTTATTGCTATTTTCATGCTCCTTGTCTACAACGGTGTCATCGGATATATGCCTCCTATTGAGGAACTTGAGGATCCTCACGATAAACTTGCCAGCGTAGTCTACGCTTCAGACGGCACTACAGAACTTGGCAGATATTTCGCCGGAGCAGGCAATCGCGTCTATACTGATTATGATGCTCTGTCTCCTTATGTCATTGATGCTCTGATTGCTACTGAAGACGTCAGATTCAAGTCCCACTCAGGCATAGACTTCATGGCACTCGGCAGGACTATGGTAAAGACCATCATGATGGGCGACAAGTCAAGCGGTGGCGCGTCAACCATAACCCAGCAACTTGCTAAGCAACTTTACTCCCAGCCAAGCAGCAATATGCTTAAGCGTGCTATGCAAAAGCCCATCGAATGGATGATTGCCCTGAAATTGGAACGATTCTACACAAAAGATGAGATTCTAAACATGTATCTCAACCGTTTCGATTTCCTAAACAATGCGGTTGGAATCAAGACTGCCGCAAATGTTTATTTTGGGAAAGAACCGGGAGATCTTAAATGTGAGGAGGCTGCGATGCTGGTAGGCATGTTGAAAAATCCAAGTTATTTCAATCCTCTGCGGCATGAAGAGAGAACTCTCAATCGCCGAAATGTGGTGCTCGATCAGATGCAAAAAGATGGAAAAATCACCAAAGAGGAATGCGATTCCTTGAAGAAACTCCCTCTTGGTCTTGACTATCATAAGGTTGACCATAAGGTTGGCACCGCCCCTTATCTACGAGAAGAAATACGACGGCTTATGACAGCCAAGAAGCCTGTGCGCCCCGAACGATCGAAATACGACAACCGCATGGCTTATGACATTGCAATGGGCAACTACAACACTGACTCTACGCAATGGGAAGAAAATCCCCTATACGGTTGGATTGAAAAGAATCCTAAGCCTGACGGCTCTTATTATAATCTCTACACAGATGGCCTGAAAATATATTCCACAATCGATCTCCGTATGCAGGAATATGCAGAAGAGGCTGTCAGGAAACATCTTGGAGAAACCCTTCAGCCGGCTTTCTTCCAAGAGAAAAAAGGACAGAGAAATGGTCCCTACACCACCAATCAAGCAGAGCTATCTACAAAAGGAGTTGAGCAACTCATCAAGAATGCTATCCGACAGACTGAACGCTACCGCGTCATGAAACTTGCCGGTTGCTCTCAAGATGAAATAGACAGGGCTTTCAATACTCCGGTGGAAATGGATGTGTTTGCCTACGTGAAGGAGGATGGCAAGACTGTCCCCGGCAGTAAGACGGTAACCATGACCCCAAGAGACTCTTTGCTCTACATGAAGTCGATTCTTCGCACCGGCGTCATGAGCATGGACCCGCATACAGGCAACGTGAAAGCGTACGTCGGAGGTCCTGATTTCCAATGGTTCCAATACGACATGGTGAGCCGAGGCAAACGTCAGATAGGTTCTACTGCCAAGCCTTTCCTTTACACTCTCGCTATGGAACAGGATTTCACTCCTTGTTCCAGATTCCTCAACACTCAGCCTACATTCAATGGTTGGAGCCCCCGAAATAGTGGCGGCGGACATATTGGAGAAATGGTGACTTTGCACTGGGCGCTTACAAACTCCAACAACTGGATTTCCGCTCGTCTTGTCAACGAATTGAAACCTATTAATTTGGCTAACAAGATGAGGGTATTCGGTTTGACCGGACATATTGAGGCATACATGCCTCTGTGTCTTGGCACAGTCGATGTGCCCGTTCGCGATATGGTGGGAGCCTATACTACTTTCGCCAACAAAGGAATTCGCACTGATCCGGTTTTCGTCACCAGAATTGAAGACAATCAGGGCAACCTTATATATAATGCGACACCCCATCGCACAGAGGTGACCAATGAACAATCATATTGGAAAATCCTTTCGATGCTGATGAGCGTGGTGGAAAGCGGAACCGGCGCAAGCCTTCGTAGCCGTTATGGAATATCTGCTCAGATGGGAGGCAAGACCGGTACCACCAACTCCAACTCCGACAGCTGGTTTATGGGATTCACTCCCGACCTTGTGACAGGAGTATGGGTAGGCGGCGACGAACGATATATCCACTTCAACACTATGGCTCTCGGACAGGGTGCCAGGGCTGCGCTTCCTATATATGGCCTCTACATGCAGAAAGTATATGCAGACAAGAGCCTTCCATATAGTCAAGATTCCAAATTTGAGTTCCCAGCATCTTTCGATGCTTGCAATGGTGAGATTTGGGACGACGGGGAAGTTGAAGTCCAAACCGAATCTGTAGAAGGCATATTCGATTAATCAAAAAAAGAAAAAAGGTAAAACTAAATCAATATATCTATGGCAAAAACACTTAAGGTAAGAGACCTGACTCTTCGCGATGGACAGCAATCTCTGTTTGCTACTCGCCTAAAGCAGGAAAACATCGACAAACTCCTCCCCCTCTATCAGGATGCAAAGTTCTATATTATGGAAGTTTGGGGAGGTGCTGTTCCCGACTCTGTGATGCGCTATCTCGGTGAAAGTCCTTGGGACCGCCTGCGCACATGCTCAGAATACATGAAGGGAATTTCTCTTCTTAGTGCACTTTCTCGTGGTAGAAATCTTTTCGGCTATGTGCCCTATCCCAACAGCGTGCTTGAAGGCTTCTACAAAGAGGCTATCAAAAACGGACTAAATGTGATGCGCATCTTTGATGCTCTTAATGATATCAACAATATCAAAGACTCCATCAAGATGATCAACGACCTCGGAGGCATTGCCGATGCAGCCGTCTGCTATACTGTTGACCCGAAGGAAGAGCCGAAAGAGCCGGTAAAGAAAGGTTTCTTCGCTCGCCTTTTTGGTGGCAATGATGAGCCGGAAACTCCTGAACTTATCTTTACGGATGATTATTTCGTGCAGAAAGCCAAGGAAATGGAGAGCATTGGCGCTAAGATGATTACTCTTAAGGATATGGCAGGCCTTGTGAATCCAAGCCGCATATTCAGCCTTATGCCGAAATTGAAACAGGCTCTGACAGTACCGGTTGATTTCCATACTCACTGCACTCCCGGTTATGGTCTTGCTTCCGTACTGACTGCAATAATCAAAGGCGTCGACGTTATCGACACCAATATATGGTGGTTTGGCGGCGGTTCGGCAGCCCCTGCCATCGAACTCGTCTGGATTTTCTGCCAGAAACTCGGAATCGAACTTGAAGTCAACATGGATGCAGTTGCCAAGATCCGCAAAGGTCTTGTAGAAGCCCGCCAAAGCCTTTCAGCATTCGATCTTAACAAAGACAAATGGCCGAAAGATTTCGACGAAGCCTATGCTGCTATGCCTGCTGAAATCAATGCAGAATTTGACAGGGCAATTGATGCTGCTACCAACAACAGAGAGGAAGAACTCCTCGATGCTTGCCATAAGATTGAGGCATATTTCGGATTCCCGAAACCCAACGAACTCGTAAAGAATGCCGAGGTGCCGGGTGGCATGTATTCTAATATGGTGGCAAATCTTCGCGCTCTTCATGCAGAAGATGTGCTCGACGAAGCCATGGCTCTTATCCCGAAGGTTAGACGCGACGCCGGACTTGTTCCTCTCGTGACTCCCACTAGCCAGATTGTTGGTTCCCAGGCAGTTGCTCTTGCTCTCGACCGTCGCAAAGGTGCTCCTGACTACACTAACAAAAACAATCAGTTCGTAGGTCTTGTGAAGGGTGAATACGGTAAGACCCCTGTAGAAATTGACCCTGCATTCCGTGAGCAAATCACCGGCAGCCCGGAAGAGAAACCGTATGATGTAAGCCAGTTCCGTCAGCCTGAGAATCCTGTTCTTGAAGAATATGGTGGCGTAAAACTTGCACAGAATGATGAGGAATATCTTCTTCTCGAACTCCTTCCGGCTGTTGCCACAGGTTTCCTCAAAAACAAGCGCAAGGAAGAGTTTGAAGCTGCTACGGCAGCAGCGGCTGCGCTCGCTGAAGCTGAGGCTCAGGCTAACTGTCCTTATGACCCTGTGACCGGCCCTACGCTCAAAGCCCCTATGGGTGGCACTGTCATTGAAATCGATGTAAAGCCTGGTGATAAGGTAAAACTTCATCAGAAAGTGCTTGTCTATGAAGCAATGAAGATGGAAAACGACCTCGAATCTGAAATTGAAGGTGTTGTAAAGCAAGTTCTCGTTCAGGTTGGAGAAGTAATTGCTACTAATCAAGATCTCATCGAATACGAATAATAAAAAAATAACCATACATGGAATGGTTGATAGAACTTTTATCGCCGGGAAACGATTCACTCGCCTCGGCGGTAATGCTTTATAGTTTCGTTATTTTTGCAGGTATATATCTTGGTAAAATCAAGATATGTGGAGTTTCTCTTGGCGTGACATTCGTGCTTTTTGTGGGAATATTGCTCGGACATTTCGGATATATGGTCCATCACGATATTCTCCACTTTCTGCGCGACTTCGGCTTGATACTTTTCATTTTCTCCATAGGTATGCAGGTAGGTCCCGGCTTCTTCTCTTCGTTTAAGGAAGGAGGCGTGAGAATGAATATGCTTGCTGTGACCGGAGTCCTTTTGAATGCTGTGATAGCAGTGGCTATCTACTACATTCAAGGAGGAGCATCAGGAAATACATCTCTGCCCGAGATGGTGGGCATTATGAGTGGAGCAGTCACCAACACCCCCGGTCTTGGTGCAGCCCAGCAGACAGTGCTCCAGATAAATGAGAATGCAAGTACAGTATCGCAAGATATGGCGATGGGATACGCAGCGGCATATCCGCTCGGTGTAGTGGGAATCATAGTTTCCCTGATCCTCATTAAGGTGATATTCAAGATTGATCTTAAGAACGAGATTGAGGAGGTGGAGAATGACACCAAGGATTCGCAACTTGCCCCTCATGTCGTCACTTATAAGGTTACAAACGAGTTGATGGCAGGTCTTGATATTCGGAAGATTCACACCATCATCAATGCTAACTTTGTTATTTCCCGAATAGAGAAGCCCGACGGCACTGTGATGATTCCCACATCCGACGACACCCTTGAATTAGGCGATCTTGTGCTTCTTGTATGCTCCATACAAGATGAAGAGACTTTCAACAGGTTTATCGGTCCTAAAGTTGAGAAAAAATGGGAAATGGTGCAAGGTCCTGTGGTATCAAGAAAAATTCTTGTCACCAAGACTGAATATAATGGTGTAAAACTTGGAAGCTTGCGTCTCCGCATGGGCTATAAGCTCAATGTAACACGTGTTACTCGTGCCGGTGTCGACTTGCTTGCAACAGCAAACCTGCGCCTTCAGATCGGCGACCGACTGACAGTGGTGGGCAAGCCGGCAGATATCGAGCGCCTTGGCGACCGCCTCGGCAACTCAATGAAGCGTCTCAATGAGCCAAATTTGTTTACGATGTTTTTAGGAATATTCCTTGGAATCATCGTCGGAAGCATACCTTTCTTCCTTCCGGGCATGTCAGTGCCGATGAAACTTGGTCTTGCCGGAGGACCTCTGGTAGTGGCTATCATTATCAGTGCTTACGGAACAAAATTCCACCTTGTGACTTACACCAACTCCTCTGCCAACCTGCTGCTTCGCGAGATAGGCATCTGCCTCTTCCTTGCGTCAGTAGGAATTGCCGCTGGAAAGGATTTTGCGGCTACGGTATTCAATGTCAGAGGCGCAATGTGGGTTGGCTATGGACTGATCATCACACTCATACCTCTCCTTGTGGTCGGCATAATTGCAAGATGGAAATATAAGATGAACTATCTGGCAATCATTGGTATGCTAAGCGGTAACTACACAGATCCCCCTGCCCTTGCGTATGCAAATAAGGTAGCCAACAATGATGCTCCCGCTGTAGCATACTCTACAGTATATCCGCTCACTATGTTCATGCGAGTAATAGTAGCACAGCTCCTTATCCTCTTCCTCGCCTCCTAAAACAAAAAAAATTTGGTCAAGTCAAGATTTTTTTGTAATTTTGCACCGCCAATTCGATGGGATCGCGACCTGTCGAGAAAAAAGAACAAATAATTAACTGCAGAAAATTAAAATGAAAAAAGACATTCATCCTTCCAACTACCGCGAAGTGGCATTCAAAGATATGTCAAACGACGAGGTATTCATCACTCGTTCTACTGTCGCTTCACGTGAGACTATCGAGATTGATGGCAAAGAGTATCCCCTCGTAAAGCTTGAAATCACCAGCAGCTCTCACCCATTCTTCACCGGCAAGCAGAAACTCGTTGACACCGCTGGTCGTGTCGACAAATTCCGCAGCCGTTATGGCAACCGCAGCAAGAAGTAATAAGCGGAAGGAATCAACAGTATTCAAGTCAAAGCCGCACCATGACGATGGTGTGGCTTTGTTATAATTTTATAATTCATAATTCACAATGCTCAATGCATAAACTCGAAAACTCACTTCTCAACATCCTTAGACAATCTAACGTAAAAAGTCTATTAGTTGCCATCAGCGGTGGTGCTGACAGCGTGGCATTACTTTGTGGCTGTGTGAGAATCGCTCCAAGGCTCGGGCTCAGAGTCGAGGCTGTCAACTGCAACTTCCATCTGCGGGGCAAGGAGAGCGACAGGGATTCGGAGTTTACTGCCCGTCTTTGCAATGCCCTCAACGTCAGGCTTCATGCAATTGACTATAACGTAGAGTCATATCTTAAAGCACATCCGGGGTCTAGCACCGAGATGGCATGCCGGGAACTTCGTTATGCCGATTTCTTCCGCATTATCATGGAAGAAAATATTGAGAGAATTGCAGTAGCTCACAACGCCGATGATGACATAGAGACCATGATCTTGAATATGCTCAGGGGAAGCGGTGCTCGTGGACTACGCGGCATGGACCTTGACAATGGGAAAGTGATACGCCCACTCTTAGGCATTACAAGAACAGAGATCGAGTCATATCTATCAGTCATAGATCAGGACTTCATAACCGACTCAAGCAACCTATCAAGCGACTACCGCCGTAATTTCATCCGCCGCGAAGTGCTTCCGTTGTTAGAGAGCCGTTGGCACGGCGCACGCAAATCGCTGTCAAAGACTGTTGCGATAATGAAAGAGGAAAATGAAATAATTGAGACTCATTATCGGAAGCAACTTGAGTGCCTATGTCCGGATGCCAATACTATGCTAGTATATGCCGAAGGGGTCACATTAGGAACAATCGTGAGGTTTATAGAAAAGTATGGAGGAAATTCTGAGATAGCGAAAGAGATATTCGAAGCGCGTGATAAGGAATTCAAAGAAAGAATCTGGAAACTATCAGAAAGATATTATGCTGTTTTGGAGCGTGACATACTGATAATCACTGACATGGACAAGGAAGAAACTGAGCCAGAATTCTTATGGAGTGAAATAGGGATGACACCGGAAATGATGGCGGAGATCAAGAGCAACCGGAATCACAACATAGTCTATCTTCCCCATGATAACGACGAATACATAATCAGGCATCCCAAGACCGGAGACAAGATATCACCTTTAGGAATGAAAGGGAAGCGTCTTGTCAGCGACATAATAAGCGATGCCAAACTCAGCAATAAAGCAAAAGCCGGAGTTCGGGTATTGGTAAGGGAAAAAGATGGAGAAATCATCTGGGTAACAGGGCTGAAACGAAGTCGACATGACCTCATTCCCGAAAACGCCCCCCTCTGCTTCAAATTAGAATTCATTATATAAACAGCAACCACACCCCCGGAGTCAAACAACGTAAGCAAGCATGCTCCGCATGCGCCCCGCCGAGTCCAATGGTAACATCATTAATCAATTATAATTATTGAACCATCATAAACTCCAAGATGTTTTTTATATATAAATAAAAAAAGCACACATATGAAAAAAATATTGATAATGGGAGCCTCATCAGGCATCGGACTTGCAGTAGCAGAGGCTTTGGCATCAAGAGGAGTTAAGATTGGTTTAGCAGCCCGACATACTACTGAATTGAGGGCATTGAAAGAGAAATATCCTGATAATGTAGAATATGAATCTATAGATGTCACCCACAACGATGGACCCAAGAAAATGGAAGAACTCATCGACAAGATGGGTGGCATGGACATATATTTCCATGTGGCTGGCATCGGCTACTCGAATCCTACACTTGATCCTCACCGCGAAGCAGAAATGATTGCTACTAATGCTGCCGGCTTTGCGAGAATGGTGAGTGCGGCATACGGTTATTTCCGCGACAACATGCGCAAGGGGCAGATAGTGGCGTTGACCAGTGTAGCCGGAACAAACGGAATCGGTGACATGGCTGCCTATTCAGCATCAAAGAAATGTGCTCAGACATATTTGGTAGCACTAGAACAACTTGCTCGCAAAGAAAAGGTAGACATCACCTTCACCGACATTAGGCCAGGATGGATTAGAACTCCGCTTCTCAAGGAAGGGAAGTCTTATCCGATGGAAATGAGCCTGGAATATGTAGTTCCGCAGATAATTCGCGCCATAGTGAAACATCCAAGAATTGAATATGTAGATTCCCGTTGGGGGGCACTTTGTGCAGTATGGAAAGCCATTCCCGACGCCATTTGGACTAAAATGAGCATACCCGCTCAAGAATCAAGCCCCGATGCGTCATCACCCGAAGATCAATAATTTTGTTAACTCTAGGCAAAACCAATTGCCGGAAAAAATATGCCTATATCCGGCATTGCCCGGAGGGCAATAACCTTGTTAACCCCGAGCTTTCGCTCGGGGTATTGCATATATACTCCAATTCACTACCCCGGAGGGGTAGCACTTTTGCTATTTCCCCTACATAGAGATCACACACCGTCAAATAAAGTAAGCAAGCATGCTCCGCATGCGCCCCACAGAGTCAAAAAACTAATCATTGACATTATAAATCATCACCAATTGTCTGTTCGGAAAGGAACGAGAGGGAGATAGTTCCCGGCATGCACATTCCCCGGCATGAAATCCCCCCAACCATAGCGCACAGCCACAGGTTCCGGAACCTCCTTGCTTGAGACAATAAACTCATTAGTGCGCCAATCAAGCAATACCGAATCTGCCGGATGGAACACCTTGTCAGCACCTGCCACCTCAAAACCCTCTATCTGATAATTTCTGCAGATTCCATCGCTCTTCGATTCTATAGCCACATACACTGCCCCATCCTTAACGCGATGACTTTTGTAGCGAGGACACTCAATCGGGAAAACATTATTGCCATAAGTCTTATTTAAAGCCAATTCTGCCAGACGCTTTCCCGGCGTGGCCTTGTCAGCAGGATGAATATTGTAGCGTTCAAATGGTTTTACAAGATCATTCGTGCATATTATCCCCGAATTAGGTATAATTTCTGTAGCCTTCCACTGAGCCTCGCGCAAGAGAGGCGACTTGCCATCCTGTTCAGGCGAATCATATTCATAAGGCGCGATTTCCACAGTATAGAATGGTATATCCCCGTCACCCAACTCCTTACGCCAGTGCTCCACCATATTAGCGAGACGAATAGGATAGTTTTCATGTTCTCCTACATTTGAGCATCCTTGATACCAGATAATTCCTTTATATGTATACTCCTTCGCAGGATTGAACATAGCATTATACATTAGCAATGGCCTGACATAATGAGTCATTTTCTCAATATCCTTCGGGTCTAGCGACTCGTTTTCGTAAGTTTCCAAAATCTCGCGAGGAGTCCAACTCTCAACTCGAGCGCCACCATATGCACATCTCACTATGCCGACAGGCACATCAAGCACATCATTCAGACGTTTTGCGAAATTCCAACCAACCGCACTGTATTCAGCAGCCGTATCCGGACCCGGAATAGTCCAAGTGGCATCAATCGTCTCGAGTGGCTCGTAACTTTGCTTTAGAGGAACAGTATAAAACCTTATCTTATCTGCCTTTTCACGAGCAGAAGCAACTTCATCATATCCCCCTTCAACGCAACAACCGGGGAAACCCTTCAGAGGCATCTCCATATTTGACTGCCCGGAAGCGAGCCACACCTCCCCTATCAGCACATTATTGAGAGTCACCGGAGTTCCGTCAGAAATTGTAATGGAATAAGGAGTATATCCTCCGGCGGGAGTGTCAATATCAACCTGCCATTTTCCTTTAGAATCTGATTTAGCAGTGTAAGATTTATTACTCCAAGAAGGCGTAACTGTTACCGTTTTGTTTGGATCAGCAGTCCCATAAATACAAGCCTTTCCATTTTGCTGGAGCACCATATTGTCGGTAATCATAGATCCCGGAATCACCTTAGCATCCACAGAAAGAAACGATGCCAACAACAAAGAACATAAAAGAATTTTTTTCATGATAAAACGATTTTATTTTCCAACGCAAATTTAACGATAAAAACTGAAAAAACACAAATTTTCAAAAAAAATAAAGTAAGCAAGCATGCTCCGCATGCGCCCCTCCGAGTCTAATAGAATCCCGCTGATACATTGCCCGGAGGGCAAAAACCTTGTTAACCCCGAGCCAAAGCTCGGGGATTTGTCTACTTCCTCCTTTCATTTACCCCGGAGGGGTAACACTATAGAATCCCAAGTCAAACAACGTAAGCAAGCATGCTCCGCATGCGCCCCACAAAGTCAAATGGTAACATCAATTAATCACTAATTATAATCCGCAAAACGAAATGTTTCTGTTCAAAATAACGAATAGTCTTTTTTAATAAAACGAAATGTATCCCGATTAAAGCTACAATATCTAAAATATAAATGCCATTCGAATAATTTTCGAATGGCATTTATATTTATTAGAAAATTGAGCTACGTCATTAAATATTGAACTTATGGAGGAGTGATACGAGACGCCCACAGTGGTTGATATCCCTCAATTTCAACCATGAGTCCTAAGCAAAAGCGATTGTTGTAGTTTCCATCTGCCGTACATTGAGTATAAAGCGTAACAGCTTTCCCTTCAAGTGACGTGGCAATCACTACTACGATATCGCCTTCTGAAGAATTATTCATAGTCACACTCCATCCCGTAGATATGTTTGTATAATTTTTCCATTGCGCAATGGAATAATAATTATTGTAACCCTCGCGTCGGACGATATGAACTTTGTCAGTTCCGAATAGACACCTACATTTATACTTGAAAAATCCAAGTTCATTATCGATCTTATATGGTTCTCCATTCCCATCAATCAACACAACACTTTTGCCGGTTGAATAGGAGGCTGTAGGTAGCGACTTGAGCAAGTCGTTGAGCTTTTTAATATTACTCATGCCGCAGTCCTCCTTTCTGAATCTATAATGCCTCCCCAGTTGCCATACGATACCAAGGAGATGCTTCTTGTCCTTGTGTGCCTATTGTCCTCTGCAAAATAGTGATGGGCTGTGATCTGGTTGTATAGGAATGAATTATATAAGTGCTGGAGACTTCTACCTTTAATACTCCCCATTGGGCTACCCCAGGCGGAATATTTGCTGTAGCAGGAGTAACACCATAGATACCAGAATGAAAACAAGTATCGAAATCTACGCAGTTTCCACGATTCACCATCGCATCTGTCATCCTCTCCTTCAGTATGGCGTTGGTAAGTTTTATCGTTTTGCTCATTACGCAACCCTCCTTTCTTTTGCATTGCGTAAATGATTAAACAATAATGATTTACCCCCCCCGAAAATATTTAGATCATATTCGAAGACTGTAAGACCAACAGTTGGAGGATTCTCAATGATATTGATATTAGCGTTTAAACAAGGGTCCAGCCTTACTGTTATGGTTTTCCCTTGAGCAAAGAATACGTCAATATGCAACTCAAAGCCCGATGATGATGGTCTGCAGATCCTAATCTTTGGCATAACAACAAAAGAAAATGACTGCTTGGGGTTAAAGATGTCTATCAACGATTTTGAGAAATAACTTGTACGGGGTATACTCCATTTTACACTGAAGCATTCTTGTTCTGGAGGACTTGAAACCATGAGTAACTGACCTATCGTAGAGAGATTACCGACAGTAGTGACAATTCGATACCAAGTATTGGCGTTGCAAGAAAAAGTCGCGACATTGTTCAAAGTATTCATTGTAGCTCTCTTTGGTGTTCCATCACTACCGATGGTCATAATCCTATCACTGGAGGAAAGAGAGGTGACATTAGAGGCGTTCTTAAGCACATCCTTTAGTGGCTTTGTCTTACTCATGCTGCCACCTCCTTTCTTTCGGTTAAGTCATCATATTCCAGCCAGAGAAAGATGTTCCGTTGTTCAAGAATCCGAATGCAGCTGATCCCGTGTGTGTAAAAGCCAACAGATACAAATCCATTCCTGCACTGAGACATAGGACTGCGGAATACTCCAAACTTGCTCCGTTTGGCAGACTCGGCTGTTGCTTCAACCGATACACTCCTGGAGCCTTTATGTCTGCTACAGTATTTACCATCACTGCAGTAAACAAACTCGTAATTGCTTTCTTCACAAGACTTCCCGAGGAATTGAGACAAAGCATCGAGAGACTTGAAGTCAAGGCTGCAGTTGGCAGCAACTCGCTGAGCTTCTTTATTGCACTCATGCGCGCCTCCTTTCTGAACCTCTTTTGAATTCAATTTGTATCTTGTTGTAAATCTTTGATTTACCCCCCCCCCACAAACCGGAAGCGATATCTTCAGGTGCAGGGACCCAGGAAGTCAAAGGGATATTACCCTTTACAACAGTAATATCAGATACGATGACCTTGTTATTCATAGAAACTGAAGTTGAAATGTCTAAGAACCCATACTGATCCAGCCATTGGATTACCTTTGAAATTCCGGAACAGTATGTCCACTCTGTGCCTATTGTAAATTTGGATTGCGAGCAGTCGTTGATATCCACATTGATATTTGTAGAAGACTCGGCTTTTGCCCAGAA
Source organism: uncultured Porphyromonadaceae bacterium (assembly GCA_947176285.1). Taxonomy (GTDB): domain Bacteria; phylum Bacteroidota; class Bacteroidia; order Bacteroidales; family Muribaculaceae; genus Lepagella. Next base: position 230 of record CAMWQF010000011.1, on the reverse strand, counting down.
GGAATATGCGTACCACCCTGCGTCCTTTATTGGAGTAGTAGTAAGAACGAATCTGGATGTATTGTTGATTTTTACACCCTTAGTGGCAAGAGCGCCATCTATAGTATTATTGTAGACATTATTACCGATAAGATTTCTCGCTCCAACTTGAATCCCGTTCCTGACAGCCGCCATAAGGTTAGCGAAACTGATCGGACGCCAGCTTCCATTCGCTCCGCCCACCATCACGA